>NZ_JBAHYJ020000054.1:0-19909 GCF_036697665.2 Scytonema sp. PRP1
CAGATAGCATCGGTTACGTGATCGCCAATTAATTAAAAGCTTGATGAACTTCGTGCGATCGCTCTTAGGCACAGATGTATTGCGGAGTTAAGTTAGATATCTTTAATCTTGACTAAAGACACGTATTTACGGGAGAATAAAGCTTGCTTATGTCAGTCACATCCTTTTAGTAAGGAGATAGACCTTGAGTAACGAAAACCTTACACTCAAGAAGATCAAGAACGAGATCAGTGGGACGGTGTTCTCGCTACCGTACTACGTGGCTCGTGATCAGGGGTACTTCGCCGATGAAGGGCTGGATATCGAGTTTGTCCAACGCGGTTCTGGCGATCATCGCTCACCCGGTATCAACCTGATTGATGATCATCGGCTGATGAGTTCTTTCGGCGGTTCGTCGCTGTTCGAGCAAGGTGAAAGCACCCTCTACCGCGCCTGTGAATGGGGTCAAGTACGTCGTACTTATGACAGTTCGCGTGGTGGGCTTGTGGCAAAACGTGCTGCTATTGCCAGCCAAGCGATCATCGTGCGGCCAGACTCCCCGTACAATATCCCACAGGATCTAGCCAACGTTCCAGTCGGCGTAAACTTTGACCACGGCTCTCACTACATTGCCATCCAAACCCTTGAAGGCTTCTTACGCAAAGAGGAAATCAAAGTAGTACACATTGAGGCTGGTGGCGATCGCAAGCGCTTCAACCGTTTCGTAGCTCTGCGTGATGGGCTTGTTGATGCAGTTGCAGTAATGGAACCGTGGATTACAGTAGCAGAAAAACTAGGCTACAAGATTATTGCCGAGGCTCACTATGTAGAACTGGAAATTGGCAGCCCAGAACTAGATAAGGAAACCTTCGAGGCAATCAACAAGGCAATTCGTCGGGCAGTCAAGGATCTCCAAGCAGATCCGATTCGCTACGTAAAGTATCTAATTGATGACGTATCCGAGGACATTGTACGCCTCGAACCATCTGACTTCCGCCGCAACCGATTGCGCTACGCAGATCCAGCGCCATACCCTGAAGCCGACTTCCGCCGCACCTACGACTGGATCGTGAAGTGGGGACTCATCGAGCCTGATGCCACCTTCCAGCAGATTGTTGATAACCGAGTTGCAACACTCAAATAAGCGACCTATACATAGCTGTGCAAACGTGAGCATACCCAACTAGGGCCTAGCCACGTTTGTATGACGGAGAACTAGGAGCAGCGAATTATTGCCATTGTCGAGATTGTAGAAAGACCACAGGTAGTGCTTTCAATATTGGGGTTCGTCTTCAATCAGCCGCACTCCGTATAGTAGCAGGGCAAGTTAGCTCGACTTTATCCATTTTGTTGGCAACGCGCTCGCATACGCTAAAAGCCTTATGGTACCTAGGCTTTGACTTTTTCAATCTCGGTAAAATTAGTAATGTAGGAAAAAGTTGTTGCCACAAAGCTATAACTTTTACCCAATAACAAGGTTTACGCTGCTTAATTGGATAAAGTCGAGGTTAGGAGTTATACGAAAACAGGGGACAGTGGCAACAAAATCACTCGCGAATTCTGCCCGGAATGCGGTTCACCCTTGTTTACAAGAGCGCCAGCAAAGCCGGAATTTGTCTGGCTCAAAGCAGGAAGTCTGGACAATCCCCAGTGGGTTAAGCCGAGGGATCAAATTTGGACTGATTCAGCAGTATCTTGGGCTTATATTGATCCTGAACTACCCGGTTTTTCCCGAAATCGCGATAGTGTATGACTTTCTTAGTCCAGACAGGATGGGTTTGAAGCTGTAATCCATCTTACTTTATTTAGGATGCGATCGCTACACCTCTAATCGCTATTTCATTGGACATTAGTGGAAAACGAATACATATACCCGTCATTGCAGTGAATTGATTTACAGTATTTATGTCTTACCGATACATCATAATTTGCAAGATTTAATGTTTGATAAACTAACAATTAGTATATAATACACTTGTGTTTTCCTGAAAGCGTGACACGAGTACCTGAAAGCTTTATAGAAAAAGGATTTTATAACTCTGCCATCCGAGTATTTTTTGGGAGTATGTCAGCGGTTGAAAGCTTAATACTGTCGTTTTCTGATAAGCCCCTTACCACGTATTCGTGAGGGTTTGGCCAAAACGCACTACTAAGAAAAGAAAAACCAGATGAGCAAAACACGTAAATTTCGTTTGGGTGCATTTATTCAAGCCACTGGACATCATATCTCAGGCTGGCGACACCCTGATTCACAAATAGATGCTGGGTTGAATTTCGAGCATTACAAGGAAATTACCCAGACAGCCCAACGCGGCTTGTTCGATGCAGTTTTCTTAGCGGACAGTCCAGGAGTTTGGGGCACAGCTCCAAAAACTCAGAGCCGCAATGGAAAAATAGTCCATTTCGAGCCAGTGACTCTCTTCTGTGCTTTGTCCTCTGTGACTCAAAACATTGGTTTTATAGCCACTGCCTCGACTACATACGAAGAACCCTATACTCTTGCACGTAAGTTTGCCTCCCTGGACTACTTGAGTCAGGGACGAGCGGGGTGGAATGTAGTTACCACGGGCAATGAGAATGCCGCAGCTAATTTCGGACTGGAGCATCACCCAGAACACAACCAGCGTTATGAACGCGCTGAAGAGTTTGTGGAAGTCGTAAAAGGACTGTGGGATAGCTGGGAAGATGATGCTTTTATCCGTGACAGAGAATCTGGAATTTATTTCGATCCGAACAAACTGCACATACTCAACCACAAAGGCAAACATTTTTCTGTCAAAGGCCCTTTGAACGTCGGTCGTCCGCCGCAAGGCTACCCAGTGATTGTGCAAGCTGGAGCTTCTGAAATAGGACGGGAATTGGCTGCACGCACAGCCGAAGTCATCTTCACTGCTAATCAAACCCTAGCCGATGCACAAGAATTTTATGCCGATGTCAAAGGTCGGTTGGCGAAATATGGACGCTCTCCAGATGATCTAAAAATCATGCCTGGCGCTTTCCCAATCATTGGTCGTACAGAAGAAGAAGCTCAAGAGAAATACGAATTCCTACAATCGTTGATTCATCCCGATGTGGCGTGGGGTATTTTAAAGAACTACTACAAAGATGTTGATCTGTCGAAATATTCCCTAGATGATCTAGCTCCTGAACTGCCCAGCGACACCAACGCCAACAAGAGTCGCCTCAAACTGGTCAAGGATCTAGCTACTCGTGGCAATTTGACGCTGCGCCAGTTGTATCTCTCTCTAGCTACCGCACGAGGTCATCGCACCATACTTGGTACTCCCGAAACTATTGCTGACCAGCTAGAGGAATGGTTCAACAACGGTGCGGCAGATGGCTTTAATATCATGCCGCCAATCTTGCCTACAGGATTAGATGACTTCGTTAATCTAGTCGTTCCTGTCCTTCAAAAACGCGGACTGTTCCGTACCGAATACGAGGGCAGTACTTTGCGTGAAAACCTTGGCTTGCGCCGTCCGGGCAATCGTTTTGCCGCCAAACAAGCGGATGAGCGATTGGTGTTGGCATGAATTTTTCACAAAAGATTGCTGAGTCCTCAGCAACAAGTGGCTAAACATAGTACGGCTTGGGAAAACTAGAACAACGATAGCGTGACAGCTTAAATACTCAGCACTCGTTATTAAGGACTTTGGATAGATGCTGAAGCCAAACCTTTTAAAGCGCTCTTTCTGTAGAGCGCCTCCCATTTCAGGTACGCCTGATGCTTTACAGAGTTAGGACTTACGCAGTAATAACGGAAAAACGTAGAGGCAAAGCGGTTTGCCGCAAGCCACTACAAAAGATAGAGATTTTCTTTTGAGATGTTGTGTAATTCCTGAGAGTTGGAAAATCGTAGCCAAAAGCTGGGAAGCAGCACTATTAGCTGCTCACAAAAACCTGTGATTTTTTAAAGGAAAGAAACATGACTGAATATAGCCGATTAAAGACTTCACCCTCCGCCGCAATCAGAGCCACTCTGGATTATCCAGTAATCGACACTGACGTTCATACCAATGATTTCACACCAGTTCTGGAAGATTACATCGTTAATTACGGCGGTGCGAAACTCGTAGACGAATTGCGCAAGGCAGAATCGTCCCGTCTCAACTCCAAGACAGATGGTAAAGACTGGTATCAACAAACTCCTGAAGAACGTCAATACAACCGCACAATTCGCTCACCTTGGTGGGCGAGAGTCACTCGCAACACGTTGGATCTCGCTACTTACACCCTTCCCGAACTGTTCTATGAGCGTCAGGCGGAGCAAGGATCAGACTATTCAGTGCTGTTTCCCAATAATGTCTTAGCACCCGCTGGAGCAAGTCAAGAGAACCGTCAAGCTCTGCAACGTGCGGTCAATCACTATCATGCTGATATCTACCGTCCATATAGCGATCGCCTGACGGTGGTGGCTGGTATTCCGATGACGACTCCTCAAGAAGCCATTGAAGAGCTAGAGTTTGCCGTAAAAACACTAGGGCTGAAGGTGGCAAATATTCCTGGTGGTGTGAAACGACCGATTAAGGCGATCGCTGATAAGTATCCAGCAGATAAATTTCCTGAAATCGCCAAGTATGCATCCTATATCGACTTCTACGGATTGGATAGTGAATACGACTACGATCCTTTCTGGGCTAAAGTCGTTGAATTAGGTGTACCAGTGACTACTCATTACGGTAGTCAAGGTTGGACTGGACGCTCCTCCATCAGTAACTACATGAACAACCATATCGGTCACTTCGCCGATGGTTCGCAAGCATTTGCCAAGGCACTGTTCTTCGGTGGTGTGACCAAGCGTTTTCCACAGTTGCGAGTCGGTATGCTCGAAGGTGGTGCAGATTGGGGTGCCCACGTCTACATTCATTTGGTGGATCGTTTCTCCAAGCGCAATCTCAAGGCACTACAAAACTACAACCCAGACCTCACCAATGCTTCGGAACTGTTCGAGTTGTTTGAACGCTTCGGTGGCGAAATCACCCAAGGGTATTCCCTCGATAAAGAGGAGTTGACCAAGACTGTGCTAGGTTCTTCCTTCAGCCGTCATAGCCGTCAGCCAGTTGGTAGCGAACTGGAAGATTTTGCCGCAGCAGGCATTGAAACAATTGAGGACATCCGCGATCGCTGGGTAAATAATTTCTTCTTTGGTTCCGAGTCCGACGATCGCACCATCGCAGCAGCATTCAACGACAAAGCCAATCCGTTGGGTGTCAAGATCAACGCCATCTATTCCTCGGATGTAGGTCACTGGGATGTACCCGATCTCACCGCTCCCCTAGCAGAAAGCTGGGATCTCGTGAAAGAAGGCGTGATTTCCGAAGCCGACTTCAAGGCTTATGTATTCACTAATCCGTACAAGTTTTATACCGAAGCCAACCCCGACTTCTTCAAGGGTACAGCTATTGAATCTAAGGTAAATAACATCGAATCCCCACAAGTGGATAAGAGCTTGGTGGGAGTGTAAAAGGGGAAGGGGAAGGAATTAAATCAGTTATCCAGTTATCAGTTATCAGTTATCAGGCGTATGGTAGGGAATGCGCGACCCGCCACCAACGGCTTCCACGCTCTTGGTGGGGGACGCGCGACCACTCGTATTTAACTGATAACTGCGTAGGTAGCTGTTCACTGTTAAAGGTTTTCCCTTCCCCTTGCTTCTTCCTCCGTCCCTTATTCCCACTCGTGAAGTCCCACCTTCACCTTCTAACGGAGATCGACATGACAACAACGACCGACCCTGATTTTGCTGCCCGCGAGGCACTACGCCTGCTCGGTCCCGATCCCGAAAACTGGGTAAGCGATACGCCCTGCCATCGATCACAATGTCACTATAATAGGTGGCAGCGGCAGCGGTAGCACCTTTGTATTTGCGCTACGGCGTGCTGGGATCGGTCGCGTGACGGAGATCGATGCAGCAGATGACGAGGCTCATGCAGGCGTGTGGCTGACGCGAGCGCGGATGAAAACGCTCCGCACGCCGAAAAATCTGCCTGGTCCAGAACTAGGCATCCCAGAATTGTCCTTTCAAGCCTGGTACGAAGCTCGGCACGGTGCGGCAGCCTACGCGCAGATCGATCGCATTGGGCGGGTGGCTTGGGCTGAGTACCTCAGTTGGTATCGGCATTTCCTCGGTATCCAGGTTCGTTACCGGACGAAGTTGGTGCGGATTCAGCCAGATGCAGGTTTCTTCCGCCTACACCTTGAGGTAAACGGTGTCCCGCAGGTAGAGACTACGCGCAAAATTATCTTCGCTAATGGCGTAGCTGGCACTGGTGGTCCATACATACCTCCAGTACTGGCTGACTTACCACGCACGCTGTACGCACATACCGCCGATGCCATCGATTTTGAAGCACTGCGCGGTAAGACTGTGGCGGTGCTGGGTGCGGCGGCTTCAGCTTTCGATGCAGCAGGAGTGGCGTTGGAATCGGGAGCTAAGGCAGTACATCTATTTGTACGGCGGTCGGCGATCGCATCTCTGTCGGTACTGCGGGTACGGGATTACCCTGGCGCTTACGACAACTATCCCCAACTACCCGATGCAGCCCGCTGGTCCCAGGCTTGGCGCTTTCATCAAGCAGGCACCGCGCCGCCACCGAACTCGATTAAGCGAGCGATCGCTTTCCCGAACTTTCACATCCACCTATCTGCACCCTGGAAATCGGTACGGAAAATGGGCGATGGGCGAACGCATTGCCATCCAGGTAAACGATGATGTTTTCGAGTTTGATTTTGCGATCGCTGGCACTGGTTACTTCGTTGACCCAACAAAGCGTCCTGAACTAGCCGACTTTGCCCAGCATATTGCCCTTTGGCGCGATCGCTACGAGCCACCAGAAGACCTGCGCGACGACAATTTGGGGATGCACCCTTACCTCGGTAGCGCCCACGAATACCAAGAAAAAGTACCTGGCACTGCTCCTTATCTGAAAGACATTCACGTATTTAATCCTGCTGGTTTGGTCAGCTTCGGCTTGCCAGTTGGTGACATCCACAGCATCCGTCGCGACGTACCTGCAATCGTATCGCGCATCAGTCACGACTTGTTCTTTGAGGACTGGGCGCATCATGAGGCACGTATCACAGGCGATATCGCACCCGATTTTGAAGAGTCACTGTACGCCGCCAACCTGTGGAAACAGCCAGCTAAGGCGGCGGTTAGCTAAATGCTCGTAGTAAGGACTTTAGTCCTTGATTATCAAGCACTAAAGTGCTTACTACGAAATTTTATGACAAGAATACTTTGCCTCATACCCAAATTATTTAGGAGTTACAACTATGCCCGTCCAACACATCAGTAATGGTTCTTTTCCTTATCTTTTCTCATCAGTTGCTGACACTGCTAACAAACCTGCACCTTTGGTGTTGTTTTTGCACGGAGCGCGGGACCGTGGCAATGATCTAAATGTGTTGCTGAAATGGGGTTTACCTCGTTTCGTGGATGTGTCAACCCCGTTACCTTATGTCTTTGCAGCCCCCAGCTTCCTGAAGGACAGACTTGGGTAGAGCGAGAAGCAGATGTCATTGCTTTACTGGATGAACTGATCGCCTCCCAGCCCATCGATCCATCCCGTGTGATCTTGTCTGGATTCAGCTTAGGTACGGCTGGCGCTTGGCATATCGCTGCTTCTTATCCTGGGCGCTTTGCTGGTTTGGTAGCAGTTTCCGGTCGTGTCCCCAAGACATTAGAACAAACCCAACTAGCTGCACTCAAGGAAATTCCCATCCAGATATTCCAAGATGGAAAGGACGAAAAACTGCCGATTGAGGATACACAGCAGATTGTCACTACCTTACGCGGACTTGGAGGGACAGTAGATTTTACAGTGCTACCTGATGGCGATCATTTTATTGCAGATGAGGTATACAGTAACCCGAAATTGCAACAATGGGTGGTTTCACAGACCCGTGGTAAAACTTCTGTAGCTGTCTGAGGCGAAATACCCAGAAACTAACTTGCAATCTTCCGTGAGGTAGATATCTTGCTTGCCCAATATAACAATCACTTAACATCTGCGTGAGATGACAAATAGAATTATGAACATCATGGTTAATTCCAATTTAAAACCGAACTTCTTCTCCAAAATTCAGTTGACTCATGTCAGACTCTCGCAAAGAAATCAGAATTTGTTTTATTGGTGAATCGTTTGTCAATGGCACAGGCGATCCAGAGTTTCTGGGTTGGACAGGTAGAGTTTGCCGCCGTACTGACTCAAAAAGATACGCAATTACCCACTACAACTTGGGGGTGCGGGCTGAGACAAGTCGATATCTCAAACAACGTTGGCGCTCAGAAGTCTCCTATCGTCTCCCTCCTGAACACGATGGTCGAGTCGTGTTTTCCTTTGGGGTAAACGATTCAGGATGGGCGGGTAAAAAGCAAGGAATCGAACTTTCAGAGTCGATCGCAAATGCTCGCAGCATCCTGACTGAAGCAAAGCAACTCTATCCTGTCTTGATGGTTAGTCCACCCCCGTGTGGTGATGTCGATCAAGAAAAAAGAAATCAAATTATTGCAAAACTGTCACAGGAATTTGCGCTAGTTTGTCATGAACTAGATGTACCGTATCTCGATGTGTTTTCCAGTTTGCTGAAGTCACCAATCTGGCTAACAGAAGCAAAAGCCAATGACGGTGCTCACCCAAAAGCAGATGGTTATGCAGAATTTGCAGCGATCGTACAAAACTGGGAAGGTTGGTTAAATTGGTTCACTCCTTAGTACAACTTTTGATTAAAAATTCCAACACTTTCTCAATCAACTAATTTCAATCAACTATTTTCAATCAATAACATCACCATGACTATACCAATTACGAATCTCGGTAAAACTGGATTGACTGTTTCGCGCCTTGTTCTCGGCACCATGACCTTTGGATTGCAAACGGACGAAGAAACTTCCAGGGTCATCCTTGACACAGCCGCCGATGCTGGTATCAATTTTTTGGATACGGCTGATGTTTATCCACTTGGCGGCGGAATTGCTAATGCTGGACGTACCGAAGAAATTATTGGGCGCTGGCTCAAAGGCAAACGCGAACATTTTATCCTAGCTACCAAGGCTGTAGGCAAGGTTGGTCCCGCACCTTGGGATCAGGGTGCTTCGCGCAAACATATTTTAGATGCGATCGATGCTTCCCTCAGACGACTGGGAACCGATTATGTTGATTTGTATCAATTGCACTCTGATGATGCCTCAACCCCTTTGGATGAGACTCTAGAAGCTCTGGACACGATAGTTCGGGCTGGTAAAGCACGCTACATCGGGGTTTCTAATTTCTTAGCTTACCGACTCAGCCGCGCTTTAGGTCGGACCGATGTTCGCAATCTGACTCGCTTTGTCTCGGTTCAGCCCCGCTATAATTTGTTATTCCGCGAAATTGAGCGAGAACTTTTGCCCCTAGCGAAAGAAGAAGGGCTTGGTGTCATTCCCTACAATCCGTTGGCGGGTGGTCTACTCACTGGTAAACACAATCTTGCTCAAGGACCCACCACAGGAACTCGTTTTACCTTGGGTGCAGCCGCAGAACGTTATCAAGAACGTTATTGGCACGATCGCGAATTTAATACTGTTGAGGAATTACGCACAGTAGCAGATTTGGCTGGATTGTCACTCACCACCCTAGCAGTAGCTTGGGTTCTGGCTAATCCGATTATCACTGCCCCAATTATTGGCGCTAGCCGCCCAGAACAACTTACTGACACCCTCAAGGCAGTGGAAGTAAAACTCGATGACAGTTTGAAACAAAAGCTAGACAACATCACTGTTGAATATCGTAGGGGAGATGCTGTGCGCTAATATTGCTAACCCAGCGATTTTATAGAGCGATATGGTAATTTAGTGATTCAATCAATGGTGAAATCAGTTCTTTTCGATTTAGATGGAACATTACTCGATCGCGATACCTCGATTCAGCAATTCATCACAGCACAGTATGATAGGTTAATTACCCACTTAAATCACATTCCTAAAACGAATTACATCACTCGCTTCATAGAGCTAGATTGCCACGGTTATGTTTGGAAAGATAGAGTTTATCAAGATTTAGTCTCAGAATTTGCAATTATGGGGATCAGTTGGCAAGCATTACTTGAAGACTACGAAACCCAGTTTCAGTTTCATTGCGTTCCATTTCATTTTCTTAAAGAGACGCTGAACTGGTTGAAACAGCAAGGCTATTTGTTAGGGATCATCAGTAATGGATTAGGACATTTTCAAGCTCGTGCGATTGATGGATTGGGAATTCGAGACTACTTTGATGTCATCTTGATTTCGGAAGTCGAACAAGTCAGAAAACCCCAACCTGAGATTTTTCGGAGAGCCACAAATCGATTAGGCGTGACAGTCCAGGACAGCATTTTTATTGGGGATCATCCTGAAGCGGACATCATTGGGGCAAAAAATGCTGGAATGATGGCGATTTGGAAACGGAGTCCACACTGGCTGGAGGCAAAAGAAGCAGATGCAATCATCAATGAACTGAATGAGATTCCCTCTATTCTTCAAGTCAAGCGTAGTTGAAAACAGAATGTTTTGGTTAGAAACACAACGCCTAATCCTTCGAGAGTTCCAGCAAAAAGACGTGCAACAACTTGTGCCAATACTTGCAAATCCACGAGTAATACCATTTCACGAAATTGGTGATACAAATTCTTTCACCCCTGCACCGGGTGCTCTCCTGCTCCCCTGCTGCCTATTTGTATCAACATTAAAGTAAAAAGGAACAATATTTCATGGAGTTGAGATGGATATCTATCGGTTGAAGGTCACAACCCAATAAAGTGTTCGAGCAGCAAACATTTATTTGGATGTTATTTGTTCCACTCAATTGAGTTGTTAGGAAAAAGCTTAAAATAACGCTACGAGATTGACTTTCATGACGAAAAAGCCGAGACAATTAAAATCTTTTCAACGTGCTGCTGATGCACCAAATTTGCCATCAACTCCCTTCGGGTTCATTTGCTATTTCGTCAATCAATTTCGCTGGTGGTATATAGCAATTGTCATTTTGGAAGTGATACACGCAACTTGTGGCATTATGTTACCCTATGCCATAGGGGAAATTATCCGCAGCGTCACAAAATCAACGGGTAATAGCAAGCAGATTTTTGATACCCTCAGCCAACCCCTCATGTTGTTCACTGCCTTAAGTGTGGGTGAAGTGGTATTTGGGCGATCTTCAGGACTGTTACTGACTATCCCCCATCCTATCCACCGTCAGCATATCATTCGCTCACTATATGCTTACTTGCAGCAACATTCTCATCGCTACCTGAGTAGTAGTTTTGCTGGTGCTTTAGCACAGCGTATCAACGAAACTGCTTACGGTGTCACCCAGACGATGCAAATGCTGATTTCTGAATTCATGTCAGTAATCATCGTGTATATCGTCGCTATAATTTTACTGTATCGCGCCTATCCGCCTCTGGCCGGATTGGTGGGTGTGTGGGCAGTGTTCTTTATCAGTATTTCCTTTTGGCTGGCTACTCGTTGTCGAATTCATTCCCGCAAAGCCGCAGCTGCTAGAAGTGAGACAGCTGGCATTATTGTAGATGCGGTAACTAATCTTACTAGTAGCCGACTGTTTGCACGTTTGGGTTTTGAACGACGCTATTTGAATGAGCGCTTCAGACGCGAACTCATAGAGGTGAGAAAGGCTAACTGGTACTCTGAGCGCATTCGCTGGTTTCAGTTTATCTCAGCCGCGATTTTGAAAATCGGTACTTTATATTACTCGCTGTCTCTGTGGAGTACTGGAGCGATCGCCACTGCTGATTTTGTAGTAGCAACTAGTTTATCGCTGTTAATCATTAGTGAAGCCCGCAATTTAAGTAGACGGTTTTTGGATTTATTTGAACATATCGGCAATATCGCCAATGGTGTCTTGACAATTGTGCAACCCCATGAGTTGATTGATCGAGATAATGCGATCGCCCACTCAATCACCCAAGGACGCATCGAGTTTCGGCGAGTAAATTTCAACTACTCACCTGAGAAAAAAGTATTCCATAACCTTTGTGTCACCATCCAACCAGGACAGCGTGTGGGGCTGGTGGGCTTTTCCGGCTCTGGAAAATCCACGTTTGTCAATTTGATTTTGCGTTTGTTCGACCCCCAATCTGGACAGATTCTTATTGATGGAGTCGATATTCGAGACATGACTCAGGATGCTCTCCACGCCCAAATCAGCTTGATTCCCCAAGATCCGTCTCTATTCCATCGCACGTTACTGGAAAATATTCGTTACGGGCGACTGGAAGCAAGTGATGAGGAAGTGATGGAAGCAGCACGTAAGGCTTATGCTCACGATTTTATCGTGCCGATGCCTGAGGGTTATCATTCTCTGGTGGGCGAACGCGGTGTGAAACTGTCCGGTGGGCAGAGACAGCGCATTGCGATCGCCCGAGTTATCCTCAAAGATGCACCAATCCTGATCTTAGATGAAGCGACCTCCAGCCTCGATTCCATTACTGAAAAAGCGATCCAAGATACCCTAGATTTAGCAATGGATGGAAAAACGGTGATTGTAGTCGCTCATCGCTTGTCCACCATTGCCCATCTAGATCGCATTTTAGTTTTTGACCAAGGTCGTATTGTCGAAGATGGTACCCACAACAAACTCCTGGCAAAGAGCGGTGCTTACTACAGGTTATGGAAAATGCAGGCAGGTGGATTTTTGCCACAAGAAGCCGCTGAAAGTAGCAAAGTATGAACTTGACTGCCAACTAAGGAGGAAAAGCAATTGCTTACAGCCTATAGCGACACTGAACTACAATTAACTGCTGACGTGCTGGTAATTGGTGGTGGTCCTGCCGCCGCATGGGCAGCATGGGCAGCCGCATCCCAAGGTGTCAAAGTCATTATTGTTGATAAAGGTTTTCTGGGTACGAGCGGTGCAGCTGCTGCCAGTGGGAATGGCATCATGGCACCTTCTCCAGAGAATTGGGAGAAAGTTGTATCGGAGCGTTATCGCACAGGAAAAAACCTCGCTAACTTACGTTGGATCGAGCGTGTAATTGAAAAAACTTGGCTGAGTTTGCCCCTAGTGGAAAATTGGGGCTATCGTTTCCCGAAAGAAAATGGGGAATCCGTGCGCCAGAGTTATTATGGCCCGGAATATATGCGGGTACTTCGCAAAAACCTCTTGCGTGTTGGTGTGCAAATTCTCGACCAAAGTCCCGCTCTAGAGCTTTTATTAGCTGACGACGGCTCAGTGGCTGGAGCCAGAGGTGTCCAGCGGCAAAATCATCGTACCTATATCGTTCGTGCTGGTGCAGTAGTCCTGGCGAATGGCGGTTGTGCATTCTTGAGTAAAGCATTAGGTTGCAATACCAATACAGGTGATGGGCTGCTGATGGCAGTGGAAGCTGGCGGCGAACTCTCCAGTATGGAAGCTTCTAATCACTATGCCATCTCGACCGCTTTCAATGCCACAGTGACAAGGGGTGTTCCCTTTGGCTGGGCTAGTTACACCGATGAGGCAGGTAATGATCTTGGTGGCTATATCAATGGTCGTCGCGATCCATCGTTCCTGCCCAATGCCCTCCTGAAAGGTCCCGTTTATGCTCGTTTGGATCGAGCCACACCTGAAGTCAAAGCAGTGATTGAAAAGTCTCATTTCATCGCTTTTCTACCTTACAAAAAAGCTGGCATTGATCCTTATACAGAACGAGTACCTGTAACACTGGTTTTAGAAGGTACAGTCCGTGGTACAGGTGGAATTCGGATTGTGAATGATAGTTGCGGTACAAAGGTTCCTGGACTCTACGCTGCTGGTGATGCAGCATCGCGGGAGTTTTTAGCCGGTTTAGCTTCTGGGGGTGGTGGTCCTAATGCTGCCTGGGCAATCTCTACAGGACAATGGGCTGGAGTTGGTGCAGCCGCCTTTGCCAAGAGTCTGGGCGCTCATGCCCATGAACGAGTTGTGCGTCCTACTGGTCAAGCTGGATTGCGTTCGCACTCCTCCGCTTCCGAAACATTCGATAGCGAAGCAGTTGTGCGCGGTGTACAAGCCGAGATGTTCCCGTTAGAGAAAAATTACTTGCGCTGTGAGCAGAGACTTCTGGATTCCCTCACCAAATTAGAAACGCTGTGGCAGCAAGTACAAGGGAATCCAAAACAAGATACAGTGCGCGATGTGGAATTTTCTCGTCGAGCGGCAGCTCTTGTGGCTGTAGCACGATGGGCATATTTTAGCGCTTTACATCGCACAGAAACGCGCAGCGAACATATTCGCGTGGACTATCCCGAAACCGATCCAAATCAGCTTTATTACCAAGCAACAGGCGGCTTAGAAAGGCTTTGGGTGAGACGAGATTGGGTTAAGGAAGCGAGCCCTACACCACCAGTATTAACTACTCAAACCACAGCCTCGGTATCAAAGTTGTAGCAGGAGAAATACCATGATCGAGATTGTCAGCCATAAACTCTGTATTAATTGTAATGTTTGCGTCCAAGTATGCCCTACCAATGTCTTTGATGCAGTTCCCAACCAACCGCCTGCGATCGCCCGACAAGAAGACTGTCAAACTTGTTTCATGTGTGAGGCATATTGTCCTGCGGATGCGCTCTATGTTGCGCCGCAATCTCATACCAATGTTGCAGTCAACGAGGATGATTTAATTGACAGTGGCATTATGGGTGAATATCGTCGCATTTTGGGTTGGGGATATGGCAGAAAAAACAATAGTGAATTGGATACTGCTCATAAACTGCGCCAACTGCCGCGCCCCTATCAAAGTTAAAGCATTCGACTGTACGGAAAAGGCAAAAGGTAAGGGATAAAAGACCTTTACCCCTTACCTTTTACCCTGCCAAGAGAACTTGACGGGGTACTACATACTTTTCATTACTGATACTGATACTGAGTTGCGATTCCTGAGGGTAAGAATGCATCTTCTAAATCAGCCCCTAGCAGGTTTGCCCCTTCTATGTTCGCTGTTGTGAGATTTGTTTTTTGTAAATCTGCCTTCTGTAGGTTTGCCCCAGATAGATTTGCTCCTTGCAAATTAGCCCCCTCTAAATCTGCATCATATAAGTTTGCTCCTTGTAGATTTACTCCAGAGAGGTTTGCTTTGCTTAAATCTACTCCTTGCAAATTAGCTGTCTGTAGGTTAGTTCCCTCTAAATTCGCCTTTTCTAATTCTGCTTTTTGTAAGTTTGCACCTTCCAAATTAGCTCCCAGCAGGTTTACTCTTTCTAGTTGTGCTTCAACCAGGTTGCATCCAACACATTCATTAGTTGTTAATAAACGTCTAACATTTGCTGCTACAGGATCTACGAACAATGTTGTTGGAGGTGTCGCTGGAGCTGGAGATACTACAGGAGCAGGTGCGGATTCTGTAGGTGCAGGTAGTGTTTCTGATTGAGCTAAGGCGTTGGGCTGGTTAAGCAAAGAAAATCCCGCTACTAGTACAAGAAATACAGCAGTGACAATCCAAGAAGTTAATTTTTTTGAATTTGGTTTGTTCATTAGTTTATTCCTCTCAAATTTGGTAATCTTTTTTATCTGCTTTTAGTTCACCTTAATTTCAAGATAGAACCAATCAAACTCTCAAAGCAAATATTATTATTTTTCCTAACAATAGATAAAAGTGATGGTTTTCTTTGAGTCAGCAATTTAGCCTGCGAACGGATGACAATACCACTCGGTTGAGGAAAATTTTGACCTGTATAACCAAGGAATACAACGTCTCTACAAGGGCTTTAGAGTCTGCGATTTGCTTATCCAAGCAGTATTGGAACGGATGATATTCTCTTGCCCTTTAAAATTCTTTTTTGAATTTTTGTTTATAATTTTGGAATTCTGCTTGTGACTTTAAAAAAAGTTACTATATTTAATGATTTTCTAACCTGTCTCGATTCACCCAACGATTAACAAACTCCTTGTTGTGTTTCCGCACTCTAACTTGTACTTGCTTTGAGCCTAGCTTGACTACTTCGGCAGGAATTCTCTGGATATTGTCAGAATCAGCGCGAGCTTTATAAAGCCAAACTACTTTTTGACCTACGAAGTAGTCAGGATGTTTACTTAAGTGCGGTGCTTCATCTGCCCATGTGCTTAAAGGACTTACTAGATTGATTAAAAGCATTAAGACTACTAAAGCGATTTGAAAAAGTTTCATAGCCATTAGATTCGTATCAAGGCGTTCAACAGTTATCAGTTATCAGTTACCAGTTACCAGTTACCAGTTATTAGCTGTTTACTGTTCACTGTTCACTGTTTACTGTTCATTTGTCTAACATCTAATTCAAAAGCGTTGCCACACTGGGAACCAGTTGAAAAGTACCACTTTTCATCATTATTGAGAATCCCAGCCAAATTAACACAAATGGGAAGATTTTTCGACCATAGCGAGCCATAAGCGGAGCCATGAGAGGATTACGAGTCAGATTGTAAGAGAGCAAGCACCACACCCCAACAGTGAAATAGCAAACGCACAAAATCACTCCTAAACTTGGCAGATTAGTAGTAGCAAACAACGGCACGTAGATACCAATATTATTTCCTCCATTCGCAATAGTTACTGCCGAGACGCGGTAAGTTTGAGGATCGCGCAGAGTCGCAAATAATGATTTCTTATGACGTCTAGATTTGACTGTATGACGGAAGTCAACTGACACATCTTGGATTGTATCGCCATCATCATCTCGACTCATGAGATTGCTGATACCAATTACAATTGGTAGAATGCCTAGCAATCCAATCCAAGCTTCTGGAAGAACTAAACCGCCGAAAAAACCAGGGAGACTAGCAAGTACTAGCGCGGTAAATCCAACAAATTCGCCAATGATAATATGCTTAGGACGAAAGACATGATTGACTTTTCCAAAAAAAGCCGTCAAGTAAATATTGTCGTCAAAGGTAGTTGCAAAAGCGGCAGAAATGCCAAGAATTAAAGTACTAATTAGCCAACTCATAGTTTTTGTTCATAAAGGTTCAAAATGACTTCTTTAATCCTTCTCTGCTTCTAGAACTGAGGACAGTTTAGGAGATAGTTGAATTGTTTTTCTTTCGATGCGATCGCAAGGCGCGCCCTATGCCCCAACAAAGCTCCGCTTTGTTGCCTCGAATCTCCGATTCGAGGGAAGGGTTTCTGAAAGAAACCCTTCGGGCATATACGGGCGATCACTATTATCAAATTTGAGATTTTTTTCTTAACAACTTAGCTTGTTCTCAATATTATGGTTTCACCCAGATAAGAGCAAACATTCTTTTTTTTTAAAATAATAAACAGAATTTATGAAATAAGTACTAATAATCGTTAAGAAGAGCAGATAATTACCAAAATAAATCCAAATGACTAGAGGAAAAATTAGTCACAGACTACCTATCTGACTTTTGACATGGTGTAGAAATAGCGATTCACCACAAAGATACCGTATATAAGGGGGAATAATTTTTAATTATGAAAGCTACTAGATGGTGAGTGTCTCTGACTCCAAACCATCAGCACGGCTTATGCAGAATCGCGGAAAGGATCTCTAAACTCTACGATTAAACATAAACCAATGAGCTCCACGGTAATATCATGTCCGCCTAATTACTTATAATTCCTGCTTTACCTCACCCCAACCCTCTCCTTAAAAAGGAGAGGGTGCCGAAGGCGGGTGAGGTTGTTCGTTTTTTATAAGTGTTCATCCGGACATGATATAAGTACAGTTAAACCATGACTTTCCAAAGTGTGGCTATCGATGCATTAGCAGTAATTGGTAGTACACCTGTAAAGATCAGGGTTGGAAATCTAATAAAGCTGCCACCTCCAGCTACAGCATTGAGTCCACCTGCAATGAAAGCAGTACCACATAGAAGTAAGGTATGGAGAAGCGTTAAAGGTTGGGGATCAATCATATTTAGTCCTGGAGGATGTTTGAGCAGCCTGAATGGCAACCCGATGGAAGATTATTGCGATCTACTCACTGGTTGCTCTGCTCCTCTGCCCTCCTACCTCTCTATGCAGTTGGATATTCTGTCGTTAGAAGAATCCTCTCGTCGGCAGTGGTGTACCGTTGATTTCGTAGTCTCCGATCGCACGAGCTTTGAAGTGACTTGGGTTGTGCGATGCCAGGGTGCGGGCGTTTCGCCAATGACGATCATAATTGTAGCTTTGCTTTGTCGTCGAAGCCCCACCAACTTCAAATAACAGGGTAGCAGAACGTAGCGCTAGGTCATCAACAATCAATTTCGCTTTGGATGCACTTAAAGAAGCTGCTAGTGCTGCTGCTGTTTCCGCGTCTTCACCCTGGGCTTGAGCAGCAGGGAGGCGATCAAGAGCATCAGCACTAGCCAGGACGATCGCTTCGGCGGCAAAGGCATTGGCAGAGATTTGACCGACGGTCTGCTGCAAGAGGGGATCATCTGCTGCTTGCTCGGCTACAGCATGGTAAAAGGTTCTGGGTCGTTTGTGGACGAGGTTTATCGCGTCGCGCAAAACGCTGCGAATAATACCAGCGTTAATCGCAGTCAGGAACAATTGCGGGACGATGTTGTAGGGCAGGTTGTCTTTATCTGTGTCTGTATCAAGAATTACTTCATCTGCCTCGACGCGGACGTTGGTGAACGTAGTCGTTCCCGTACCCGTCAGCCGTTGCCCGAAGCCGTCCCAGTCGTCTACAAGCTCAATTCCGTCGCGGTTGGTAGGAATAAGTATGAATGCTGTAGCGCCATCGGGTGCTAACACGCGTACGAAGATCAAGTCTGCATAAAGACTACCAGTGCTGTAATACTTCGTCCCATTCAGACGATAGCCGTCGCCATCAGGTGTTAATTTTGTATTCACGACTTGACCGCCACCAGATCGCTTGACTTCCAGTTCGGTCGAAGCGAGTCCAATAATCGCGCCATCAACGACGGCCTTGAGCCATCGACGATTCCTCTGGGTGCGCTCAGAACGCAAAATTCGCTCGGTTACAGAGAAATGATTCCGCACAATGTGAGCAACATTTGGATCAGCATCCCCTAGGCGAATCACGGCCTCGAACAGTTCGCGTGCGCTGCTACCACTGCCACCTTCGGCAACGGGGATTCGCAATGCACCCAAGCGCGATCGCCGGAGCACTTCGATGACATCATAAGGAAGAATGCGATCGCGATCGCGTTCAGCAGCTCCAGCAGCGATAAAATCGAAAAGCTGCTGGAGTTCCGGCGAGTTGACTGTGACAGGAGCCGAAAACTGGAAGGTGGAATCTGCAAGTTTCTCAGGACTCTTAATCATTGTTTCTCTCTCTAATATTTTGGGAATGGGCGCATCTAGCTTACAGAGGCGGTTGTGGCCTCAAAGAAGCGGTTAGCGGGGCGGGCAAGTCCAAGATTTTCGCGCAGCGTCTTCCCCTCATACTCTTTGCGGAAGATCCCACGCCGTTGAAGTTCTGGCACAACCTTGTCCACGAAATCGTTCAACCCTTCAGGAACAAAAGGGAACATGACGTTGAAACCGTCAGACCCTTCCTCTGTCAGCCATTGCTCCATGTCCGAGGCAATCGTTTGAGGCGTACCGACAAACGCCAGTCCGCTGTAACTGCCAATGTGTTGAGCCAGTTGTCGAATGGTCAGGTTCTCGCGTTGCGCCAGCGCTATCACTCGTTCTCGTGCGCTCTTGCTGGCGTTGGTCTGCGGAATTTCTGGCAAGGGACCGTCCGGATCGAAACCCGAAACATCGTAGCCAAGGGCGCTATTCAAGCTAGCGATCCCACTGTCATAGTGTACTAGGTTGTCCAAATGTGTACGCTTGGCGATCGCCGCTTCCACAGTTTCGCCCACAATCACCAAAGCACCTGGAAGAATTTTGATGCTTTCTGGGTCACGTCCAATCGCCCGCGCCCGTTCCTTAATGTCAGCAAATAAAGCTTTACCTGCCTCTAGATTACCAGCAGGTGCAAACACGACCTCGGCGGTTTCGGCGGCTAATTGTCGTCCTGCATCGGATGCGCCCGCCT
>NZ_JBAHYJ020000101.1:0-19685 GCF_036697665.2 Scytonema sp. PRP1
GGCAGCTAAAACTTGTGGGTCTCGCTCCCCGCCTACAATCGCCCTAATAATAGCTGTTCCCGTTAGACCAGTAATATCACTAATGACTTTATGCAAATGTAAATTCATCTGGATCAGCGCTTTTTGCATCCGCAAGACGTGGACACAGGTACTTTTAATTAAGTTATCTCGTTGACGAATGTAACTACGTAACACGCAAATTTGATTTTCCGGTCGAAACGACCCCGCCAACAAGCCATAGGTATGCAACTGTTGCAACCACTGACAATCTAGCACGTCCGTTTTGCGACCAGGAACAGTCTTAACATAATGAGCATTTACCAGTCTGACTTCAAACCCTCGGCTTTCTAGGATTTGGAATACTGGTAGCCAATACACTCCTGTGGATTCCATTGCCACAGTTTCAACGCCACAATGCTTTAACCAGTCTGCCATTGCATACAATTCAGCAGTAAAACAACCAAAGCTGCGTACACATTCACGCTCCGCGTCCTGCGGGTATACTTACCCAATGACGATCTGCACCAATATCAATGCCTGCGGCATTAGCGTTGATGGTCGGTAAACTGGAGCCCTGTGCTTTTGGCGATCGCTTGTGTTGACTCATGTTACGTGAACGTGTGTGCTTGTTGGCTTTTATGCAAAGGGTGTACCCTGACCTAGGTGCGGTGTATTAATCTAATCTCCTAACCAGGATAATGACCGGAGCCACTTCACCAATCTTTTCACCAAATCACCCAGAACCAGGCTCAGATACGGGCGCGATTTGCACCATTGTATAAACGGTCTTAACTGTCAGGGCACTCATAAAGTGTAAAATTGATTGCTTTCCAAATTCCCTATTTTTGTGTTTCTTTCATTTTTCACTAGCGATCGCCGCTAGTTAAAGGCTCAGTGATGTGCAAATATCTTTCATCTTCTTGTATGAATGGGTGTGCTCATGTTTCGATGAGTTCGCGAATTTGTGTTCCAGTGGTTGTTCTGTTGTGGTTCACACTCCTGCTCCTTCCCTTTCAGCCTCAACTGGATGGGTTGCTTCGGGTTCCATGTAAATCAGTTCCCAAATGTGACCATC
This sequence comes from Scytonema sp. PRP1, assembly GCF_036697665.2. Classification (NCBI taxonomy): domain Bacteria; kingdom Bacillati; phylum Cyanobacteriota; class Cyanophyceae; order Nostocales; family Scytonemataceae; genus Scytonema; species Scytonema sp. PRP1. The sequence goes on from NZ_JBAHYJ020000101.1 coordinate 1,076, forward strand.
TAAATCCTGAAATCCATGTGCGTACATAAATCCGTGGTCTTGAGGTTCGTTGTAGGTTGTGCCACCAGCAGCAACGGCTTCACGAACCAGCTGATCCACTTTTTCTCGGCTCTCAACTGATAAGCACGTCAACACTTCGGTACTTTTTGTGGCATCGCAAATCGGGTTCGGCGTGAATGTTTTGAATTTCTCATGCGTCAAAAGCATCACAAAGATGGTTTCGGACACAATCATGCAGGTGGCCGTTTCATCGGTAAATTGGGGGTTGAACTGAAAGCCAAGTTTTGTGAAAAACTTGATCGATTGCTGGAGATCTTTGACGGGTAGGTTGACGAAAATTTGAGTACTCATGGTTTCTCCTGGTGTAGTTAGTTGTTGGTCAGTGGTCAGTGGCTATTTAACCTGAGTTCGGGTTAAGCCAGAAGCTAAAAAGCTTATTCTGTCAGGATTGAATAAAACTGGAATTGATCAAAGCAGGGATAAAAGTGGAATCATTTTGTCAATAAGGTTCACAAATGAAACTAATCTCAGCAATATGTCTTATTGACAATAGATGAAAACAGAGGTTTAGACCGAACAACGATAATTCAAGGCTTTTGAGGATTTCTTATCCCGAACTCAGGTTATTTACAAAGGACAAAGGACGAATGACAGATGTTGGTATAGGCTCAGATGGTTTGTTCGCAGTTGATCATCCACGGTGTCCCAAACTGATCGGTCAACATGCCAAAGCGCGATGACCAGAACGTTTGCGCGATCGCCATCTTCACCTTGCCGTTTTCTGCTAGAGCGTGAAAAAGCCGTTCTGCCTCAGCGATTTCAGGAACGCTAATTTGTACGTAGAAACCTTGCGGGGTTTCAAAGTATCCTGGTGGGCAGTCAGATCCCATCAGGAGGCGATCATCTAGTTCAAGGCAAGCGTGCATGATTTTGTCCTGCCATTCCGGTGAGACATTTTCTGCAGAAGGTGCTTCTTTGTGTGTCATCATCATAGTCATCTTGCCACCCAGACATTGTTCATAGAACTTGAACGCTGCCTCACAGTTGCCGTTGAACATCAGGTAAGAATTGAGTTGCATTGATTTCTCCTTTTGTAATCGATTCTGCGTTTTGATGAGCGGATCGTTCGCACATGAACATCATTTGCGCGGTTGGGTCTAAACGTGTAAAAATCTGCCAGCCTCCGGAAAAATCGCCCCTAAAATTAGCTAGTTTGACACCCAAAATCTTGGGTTAGGGGCGATTTTTCCGTCAAGATCGTTGGCTCTAAACCAGTAACTTGTAATGAGGCTGGCAGATTTTTCCGGTTTTAATGAAACGGTTGCTGATGACGTTACTCTTGCTGCTGCGTTTCAAGTTGAGCGCGAATGCGGTCTTCCTGCTCCCTTAAGGCGGGTGTCAGGACTTCACCAAAATCCTCTGCCTCGAATACGGGACGAATCTCAATCTCGGAGTCTCCTGGCATAGGGTTAGGGCAGCGCTTTACCCAAGCAACTGCCTCGGACATTGAGTTCACCTGCCACAGCCAGTACCCTGCCACTAGCTCCTGCGCTGGAGTGAAAGGTCCCTGGGTGACGGTGCGATCAGTTCCTGAAAAGTGAACTCGCACCCCTTTTGAGCTAGGATGAAACCCCTCAGCGGCGAGCAAGATACCTGCCCTGGCTAATTCTTCGTTGTACTGCCCCATTTCAGTTAAAAGCTGTTCGCTCGGCATGACCCCAGTTTCGGAGTCTTGGGTTGCTTTGACAAAGACCATGACTTTCATTGTGAAATCTCCTGTTGAATGGTTTTGAGTTAGATTGCGAGGGGTTGGGTGTGCTGATTAGCGCAAAGCGCAACTCCGAAGGAACCGCTAATCAGCAGCGACACGCTTGAGTTCATCAATCTCGATCTTCTTCATTTGCAGCATGGTAGTGGTCACTTTTTGAGAGGTTGCCGCGTCGGGGTGGTTGAGTAACTCAATCAGAATGCGAGGAATAATTTGCCAGGAGACGCCGTATTTGTCTTTGAGCCAGCCGCATTGCTGTGCGGTTTCATCCCCACCGGCAGACAATTTTTGCCAGTAATCGTCCACGTCCGCCTGGGTATCGCAAAAGATTTGGAACGAAATCGCCTCGTTAAATTTGAAGGTCGGACCACCGTTGAGTGCTGTGAACGGCTGACCATCAAGTTCAAAGCTGACAGTCATGACGGCTCCGGCTGGTTTTCCTTTCATTTCCTGTCCAGCGTCTACATATCGACTGACGTGGACAATTTTGGAATTGCGAAAAATCGACGTATAAAACTGAGCGGCGGCTTCGGCTTGATCATCAAACCATAAACAGGGAGTGATTTTGGAATTGTTTTGCATGAGGGTTCTCCTTGAGTTCAAGCGGTTAAGGACGGTCAGGGCTGTGCTGGTAGTCCCGCAACTTCGATGACAGGACGGATTTCGACGGTGCCGACTTTTGCACCTGGGATGCGGGTGGCGATCGCAATGGCTTCATCCAAATCCTGAGCATTAACGAGGAAGAATCCACCCAATTGTTCGCGGGTTTCGGCAAATGGTCCATCAGTCACGAGTGATTTGCCATCACGGACTTGGACACTGGTTGCGGTTGCAACAGGATGGAGTGGAGCCGTCGCCAGAAATTGTCCTTGAGTATGCAAGTCCTGGGCGAGTTGGGCAGATTCCCCATAGCAATGCTGCCGCTCGGTGTCGCTCATGGCGTTTTCGTCCATATAAATCAGCAGCAAATATTTCATTCGGTTGCCTCCTTTGTGATTAAGTCGAACGGGAATTGTCCAAATCGACACTTGAGTGCAAAAATTTTGTCTAGTACAATTGAACTTTATCTCCCTTTATCAGTCAGTCGAACGGCAATTGCTCAAATCGACACCTTGCCCAAAATTCTTTATGTCTTTTTGTGAAAGGTATGGCTTCAATCCCAAAAACAGATGTGGCTCAAGCAATTGCTGCCCTTTATCGAACTGAATGGGGGCGCATTGTCGCTATTCTGATTCGGCTGGTTGGAGATTTTGATGTAGCTGAAGAAGCTGCACAGGCAGCATTTACAGCGGCAGTGAATCAGTGGGAAAGCGACGGTATTCCCGATCGTCCCCGTGCCTGGATTATCCGAACTGCCCGGTACAAAGCGATCGATCGCCTCCGACGACGCACGAAACTGACCGAAAAACTGGAGTGGTATGCGGCATCTGGCTTAATTCCATCCACTCAAGAACCAACCTATGACAGTGATGAAATTGGAGACGATCGCCTGCGATTAATCTTTACCTGCTGTCACCCGGCACTGGCAACGGAAACTCAAGTAGCGTTGACCCTCCGAATGTTGGGTGGACTGGAAACCGACGAAATTGCCCGTGCCTTTCTGATACCGACTGCAACAATGGCACAGCGGTTAGTTCGTGCTAAACGCAAAATTCGAGACGCAGGCATTCCTTACAAAGTACCTGAGACGACTGATCTCGCTCCCCGGATAGAGGCAGTCCTGACAGTCATCTATCTCATCTTCAACGAAGGCTATGCCGCAACCAAAGGAGATGCGATCGTGCGGGCTGACCTCTGCATCAAAGCGATTCGCTTGGGACAACTGGTGCGGCAATTGCTGGCACCGCAACCCCCATCTGAAGTCACAGCACTGGTGGCGCTGATGTTATTGCACGATTCGCGGCGCAATGCGCGTCTAGATGAGGCAGGCGATTTGATTTTGCTAGAAGATCAGGATCGCAGTCGTTGGAACCACCTACAGATTGCTGAGGCGTTACCTCTGGTAGAGGAAGCGTTGCTCTTTGGAACCGGAGTGTATGCCCTGCAAGCGGCGATCGCAGCCCTCCATTGTCAGGCAACCCGCGCCGAAGAAACAGACTGGGCGCAGATCGTGCGGCTCTATGAGGTGTTGGAACGCTTGCAGCCCTCACCGATTGTGACCTTGAACCGAGCAGTGGCGATCGCAATGGCAGACAGTCCTCAAGCCGCATTTGGACTGATTGATAGCCTTGCTCCACAACTGGACAGTTATCATCTCTTTCATGCCACCCGTGCAGATTTATTCCGGCGTGTTGGAGCATTAGAGGAAGCGACCCAGAGCTATACACGGGCACTAGAATTAGTGACAAATGACAGTGAGCGTCGTTTTCTGGAACGTCGGTTGCGCGAAGTTCAACCTAACATTCAGTCCGGCTAAGGGTTTACAACAGTTTAAAGCGCCAGGCATCCATGATGCCGTTGAAAAAGAAATGAAAAATCTTCTAACAGGGTGAACTTGTAACTTAACAAAAGGCAAAAGAAGACAAGTCGGCTTAGTACTTTAGTACTGTTATAATCCAATCGTTTCATCAAGTTGTGTTAAGGTGCAGCAAATCACCGATCGGCTTTCTAGCACATCCACATCAACTGATAGAGGATTCCGACATGGATAACAATCCCAGCATTCTCTCGCACGTTTCGATTGGTACTAATGATTTTGAACGAGCGATCGCCTTCTATGATGCTGTGTTGCCAACATTGGGCTGTAAGCGATTTATGGAGCATCCGGGGGCGATCGCCTATGGCAAACAGTATCCCGAATTTTGGGTGGGAACTCCCTTCGACGGGCAACCTGCAACGGTTGGCAATGGAACTCACATTGGTTTTATTGCTCCTACAAAAGAAGCAGTCCACGCCTTCTATGAGGCAGCATTAGCGGCAGGAGGCAGCATTCGATGGTGCCCCCGGTGGCAGACCCGACTATCGTGAGCCGTATTACGGCTGCTTTGTGCGCGATCCAGATGGACACAAAATAGAAGCCGCCTTCTGGGATGAGCAGCTTGAGCAGCAACTCAACCAGAACAGTCAATGACCCGCCGCTAAATCTTTGTAGATTCTAGCGGGGGCTTGTAAAAGCCTACATTGACCAGCCCACCTACGGGTAAACGATATTACGGTCACGACACCCCAGGATGCGTGCCAGTTCTGGGCAACTGTCGCTCAAAATTAAACAGCTTTTGACGGGAACCGAGCAGTGTTTTGAGCCGAACAAGCCATGATATCCGGGCGAGGCAAACTTTACTACCGCAAGGTAAGAGGTAACAGTAATGTACGTTTTCGTATTAGATAAAAATAAGCAACCACTTGACCCATGCCATCCAGCAAGGGCAAGAGAGTTATTGAAGCAGGGTCGCGCTGCGGTATACAAACGCTATCCATTTACGATTCTTATCAAGAACAGAGAATTAGAAAATTCAGTCACACATCCACATAGGGTAAAAATAGACCCAGGTAGCCGCACCACAGGAATGACTATACTGCAAGAAAATACCGCCAGATGTGTATTTGCTTGTGAGATAACCCATCGTGGGTTTCAAATTAGAGAAGCACTTCTATCAAGAAGACAGTTAAGAGGTTCCAGGCGATCGCGTAAAACACGTTATCGCAAAGCGCGATTTCTCAATAGAACTCGTCCCAATGGTTGGCTACCACCATCATTGCAATCTCGGATTGATAATATTTTGACTTGGGCGCGGAGGTTACGTCGGATTTGTCCAATCACTACAATTTCTCAAGAGTTAGTTAAATTTGACTTACAAAAGTTAGACCAACCAGAAATCCAAGGTGTGGATTATCAACGTGGTGAGTTATTTGGTTTTGAAGTTAAACAATATCTGTTAGTGAAGTGGCAACATCAATGTGTTTATTGCGGTGTCAAAGATGTCCCACTACAAATCGAACACATTGTTGCTAAATCCTGCGGTGGGACTAATCGTGTGAGTAATTTGACATTAGCTTGTCCTAAATGTAATCAAGCTAAAGGTAATCAACCAATTGCTAAGTTTCTCAGCAAAAAACCTGATTTGTTAAATCACATCTTAGCTCAAGCTAAAAAACCTTTAGTTGATGCTACTGCGGTTAATGCAACACGTTGGGAGTTGTACCGTAGATTACAACAAACTAATTTACCTGTAGAAGTTGGTAGTGGTGGACGAACCAAGTGGAATCGAGTCAACAGAGGAATTGATAAGTCTCACTGGGCTGATTCTTTGTGTGTAGGAGCGAGTACACCAGAAAAACTAATTATCAAAAATATTAGACCTTTGTTGATTAATGCCAAAGGTCACGGTACTCGTCAACGCTGTCGCCCAGATAAGTTTGGCTTTCCTAAAGCTCATGCACATAGAGCTAAATCCTTTCAAGGTTTTACCACTGGTGATATCGTGAAAGCTCGTATCCCTACTGGTAAATTCGCTGGAAGATATATAGGCAGAATTGCCATTAGATTCCGCCCTAGTTTTGTTTTACAAACTTTGGATAAAAAGTTTGATGTTCATCCTAAATACCTGAAAACCATACACAAAGCTGACGGTTATGAATACAAACAATGATGTCCCAAAAGACAATTTTTATTTTGGCAGAAATTCCTCTCCCGCTAAACGAACTCCTTATAGCGGGAGTCCCTTTTCCGCATCTGAGATGGTTGACCAGAGAATGACTCATTTTTAGAGGCAAGATAACACTATGGAATTCCATCCAGGTCGCCTGATTGACCATGTTCATCTACGGGTTGCTGATGTTGCTGCCAGCAAACGGTTTTACCGGGCAGTGTTGCGATCACTCTTTACGAGATATTGATGGCGAAGGGGACGGCTACTTTTTTGCCGATGAGTTGTTTGTCGATCAGGCAGATAGTACACCATCAAAAGTTCATCTTGCCTTTCAAGCCAACGATGAAGCTAACCGTGCAGCAGTTTTATCCTAGCGTGGCAAAACTTACTAGAGGAGAGTGAAAATCCTGTAATCTTGACCTTGTAGCGAAATAATGATGCCTTTACCCGCTAGGAAAGTGTAGGCGCGTCACACAGCAAGCCTGACATATCTAATACTCGTCCAGACCAAACACCAGCTTGTTCTGCAACTTCAGCACGCGCTTTTTCATGCAACCAAATCTCATCCCAACTTAATTCGGATATCGCCAATTGAACTTGAATATTAACCAATTCCTCAGCTTGAAGAGGTTCCATTTCTGCTGCCGTCCATTCAATAAACCACTTAGTTTCTGCTATTACACTCATGACTGCTTCTTTGTGAGCAATGCTGCAAAATGACTTAATACGCGCTAAATTGGAAGCTATATGTCCTAATCGAGTTTGTATATTGTCACTTTGAAACCGTGCTTGTTTTTCATCTAATTTCTGGTTCATATCCACCAATGAGCTCTTGTGTAATTTCTTTGACACGTTCTCGAATCACTGGGTCTTGAATTCACATAGAGCGATTATTCTGGCTAGGACGTATGTTAATAATCGACTCATAAGCTATTGATTGGTCAAAGGGAATCCAATCAGCACCCCATATATCTCGCTGTCTACTTCCATCTTCAAGCAATGCTGCTTCACAGTAAGCGTGTTTTTCCCCTCCTCCTGCTAAAATCTTTCTATATCTACTGCAACTTTAATGTAAATTTTCAAAGTTTGCAGCATTTGTTCAACTTGTTTCAGTGTCGCTCTTTCCCTGATAATCAGTACCAAAATTTCACTCCTACTTACGGATAAATACAGTCTCCGCGCACGGGATAATGGTTGCTACCATTTCACCAATGTCATAGCCGTCTCAACCCAGCAACCTTGCCTTCTGTACGGGCGACAAAGCACCATTGGGGGATCGGTCTTAACTGCCAGAACACTATCTAGAGTGTAATTTTTTTGGCGCATTTTATTTCTTCCATCCATAACGGAAGCGATAGCGTCCGTAAACAGCTTCTAAGAAACCGTATTTGCTAAAGGTTGAGGAATAAGCTCAAAACCAAAAGCAATCGCTTTTTTGTGGAGATTATTGACCATTCGCTCTCGGTAACGCTGCTCATAATAATCCATGCCAGGATCGGTATAATCTCCATCTGTTGTCCAAAGTTTGTAAAAAATCCGGGCAATAGAGATGAGCGGTAGCAGTAATGGCGCTATTGAGAGCCAAGTCGAGAACGTAAGCGACAATAAAACGCACCTAAAGCAGAATTACTTTTTCCGGCAGTTTGTGCTGCCATGCGGAAAGCATCTTCCTGCGAGGTTCACTACCGGACGAGTCTAAGAACTTTTAATTTTGCCACCAGTAATGCGACTGCCAGCGACATTGCGCCAAGCCAGGAGGTAAAATGTTTAACTGTAGGGAATGGACGCTTGATCTAAACCAACCTCAGACAGGATTATTTGTACTGTCAGGACACCAAGACCGTCAACACGAGTAAAATCTAATCCACTCATTAACTTTTCCCAAACTTCTTTCTGCGCTTTGTTTTGGTCGAAAGGCTTATAAGGATGAAATTGCATAGAGGTGCTCACAAGGTTGATTTTTGCTTTATAGATTTTTGTTAAAAGTAAATTGACGAGCACAGTTTTTGCATATGTAGCGTTGTTTGCCGCGTTTGCAACCATTCTTGTTGATTCGAGTGGAATGGCACCGGGGGCATTTCATCCCACCATCCTGACGGCTCTGGAGCAATGGAAGGAAATCATCCCCAATTGTGGCAACAGTGATCGCCGCAAAGGTACGAGCAGCAGCACGGTAGTAGCCTTCGCGTCGCCAGAGCAAACCTACATTACGTCGTAAGGCTGGAGCAGCAAGTTCTACAGCACACAGTCCCTCTGCTTCTTTCAAGCGTAGCGCAAGTGCTGGCAGCACAGTTGCGGCTCCGGTGGCTTGGACAGTAGCAAGTACGCCGCCAATGGTATTCATTTCAACCAACAACTTGGCATATGCACCAGCAGTTTTTAGTCCCTCATCTACAAGTCGTCGCGTGTAGAAGCCTGGCGGAAGTAAGATTAACGCTTCATCTTTGAGTTCGTCAAAACGAACCAGCTTCTGCCTAGCTAGTCGATGAGATGTTGGCAAAATAAGTACTAATTTTTCATCAAACAAAAGCTCTGCTTCTAGAAAGCCAGAGGTAGGGGGTATGAAGCTAATTCCCAAATGCAATTTTCCTTGCTCAATTCTAGACTCTATCTCGTCAGCAGATAGTTCCTGAATGCGGAGTGAAATCCTTGGGTAAGCAGTGGTAAAACGAGCTACTAAGTCTGGAATCATATAGGCGTTTACCGTCTGCACGACTCCAACAGCTAGCTCTCCTCTTTGTAATCCCTCTAATTCTTGAATGGCTTGTTGTGCTTGCTCTAGTTCGGTAAATATTCGTTGTGCATGAGCTTGAAGAATCTCACCCGCCTCCGTGAGCATGACACGCTTGCCGATGCGGTCAAATAGGGTTGTACCCAAGTCTGCTTCTAACTGCTTGATTTGTTGTGACAGTGTCGGTTGAGAAACATAGATGGCTTCGGCAGCACGGGTAAAATGAGCAGCTTCTGCTACAGCTAAGAAATATCGAAGGTGACGTAATTCAATCAAAATCTGCATCGAGCGTTATAGGTTACACCTATCATTTTTATCAAAAATAAGTCTTGCATTAATCAAAACGGCATCTAGATAATTAAAGTAGTTCGTTGAGCAAACAACAAACTAACTAACTAATCAGGAGTTAAACCTGACGAAAGAAACAAACGGAGAACCAAGAACCAAGAATATGGACACAGTTAAATTTCACTCAGCAGATTTTGATAAGACTCCGCCAACCGTCCAAGTTCAGATACCAAAGCGGTTAATTCATCAAGGTGTTGAGTCAGGTACTATCCAAAACGCCTACTCCCAAGCTCGCAAACACCCAGTTTTCTTCATCGATCTGCCGTCGATTGCAATTAGCATGACCATCGGTGGGCTAACTCCAAATGGGCGTTCCAATCGACACCGCCATACTTATGAAACAATTCTCTTTGTTCTAGAAGGGCAAGGTTACAGCATGATTGAAGATCAAAAAGTGGAATGGAAAGCAGGAGATGCCGTTTATATTCCAGTATGGGCATGGCATCATCATGTCAATCTAGATCCAGACAAGCCTGCCAAGTACTTAGCTTGTGAGAATGCACCAATGCTTCAAAACATGGGGAATTTAGCTTTGCGTGAAGAAGCTAATTAGACTTGTCGCTTTATAAAAAATTAGTGTCTGAAACCCTTGCTTTGCTTGGCTCGAAAAATTCAAAACCTTTATTAGGCGACAAGTCTATTAATTAGGAGAACAAAAAAATGCCAAATCTAAATTTGCACGGCATCATTGCCTATCCTGTTACCCCATTCAAGGACAGTGGTGAAACGATTGATACAGACACATTATCTCAATTGATTGAGCAACTGATCGAAAATGGCTCTCACGCGATTGCCCCTTTAGGTAGTACTGGCGAAAGTGCTTACCTCTCAGATGCTGAATGGGAGGAAGTAGCGTTCGTTTCGATTCATCAAGTGGCTAAACGAGTCCCTACTGTTGTTGGCATCTCAGAACTCACTACACACAACGCAATCCGGCGTGCCAAGTTTGCTGAGCAAGTGGGAGCTGATGCAGTTATGGTGCTGCCAATTTCCTACTGGAAACTTTCTGAGCGTGAAGTTTTTCAGCATTATGCTGCAATTGCCCAAGCAATTAGTGTTCCGATCATGGTTTACAACAATCCTGCTACAAGTGGGATTGACTTATCACCAGAGTTGATTGCTCGGATGGTGAAGGAAATTGATAACGTCACTATGGTGAAGGAGAGTACGGGGGACATCCAGCGGATGCACCGTTTATACGAGCTTTCTGACGGAACTATTCCCTTCTACAATGGCTCTAACCCTCTGGCACTAGAGGCTTTTGTTGCTGGAGCGAGTGGCTGGTGTACTGCGGCTCATAATTTAATTCCAGAATTTACCACTGCACTTTATGAGTTCGCCCGCAAGGGAAATTTGTTTGAGGCTCAACGGATTTTTTACCAACAATTACCCTTGCTAAAATTTATCCTCAAAGGAGGGCTACCTACTACGATCAAAGCCGGTTTACAACTTTTAGGAATTAAAGCTGGAACGCCCCGTCTACCTATGCTGCCACTAGATGAAGCTGAAGTGAGACAACTAGATAGCATACTAACACGACTCGGCAAAGGACAGTTAGCCACTTCACTAAGTAAATAAGCTGAGGTAGAGGACTGCTCTATTGAGGTTGGCTTACCTAAAAGCTTTAAAGGGTGTTGGGATTAGAAGAAATTCTCTAATCCCGTTACTACTGAGTGTTAGCTCATAGGAGAAGAAAAAATGGAGTTGAGAATTTTGCAGTTTTTAAGTAACCAGGCAGCTACTGGAGAAGATGTCTGCCGAATACTAGGCTTTGATTCAAAAGCTTTTAGGCTAATCACACAGGAACTTTGGAAAAACGAATTAATTCAGGGAGAAGTTGCGGACGGTTGTTGTTGTGCTCCTTGTGGCAGTATGTGCGTTAGTGCAATGAAAATAAATAGGGTTTGGCGACTATCCACCAAGGGACAACTACTCCTCAAAATAGCTTCTTTAGAGAACAAAGCTTTTGACGCAGTTTAATCTACCACCACTGCATTTATAGATTGATTCATCCTTTTGAGCGGTTTGAATTAAGTCGAAAGCACCTGAATTTACTTGAAATTGAATTGGTTAAATACCCATGAAAAATGCTATTGCCATTCGACACGTTGCTTTTGAAGATTTAGGTAGTTTAGCTCCAATTCTTTTGCAACAAGATTACGCGATCACATACTTAGAGGCGGGTTTTGATTCCCTCGCTGAAATTAATCCGCTGGCTCCAGAACTCCTGATTATTCTAGGTGGACCAACTGGCTAGGCTCTCTTCAGTTTGATGAAACTAGTAAAAAGTAAAGATTGAATCAACTAGAACAGTTTCTAAACAGCGGGTAGAGCGGGCAAAACTGTTGCTCTCGAAGATGGATTTAACAATCACGAACATTGCATTACAAGCTTACCCTATTCCTTTTTTGGCTCTACTTCTTCTCAAATGGCTAAAGTCGAGCTAATGATGTAATCGTGCTTTGGCTGCTCTACATTGATGCGTTGCACCCATTAGAGCAACTTTCCCACCACAACTGTGACTGAACAGTAAAAACTGGCGCTTCGGAGCTTCGGAGTAGCACTCTCTCAAGGATTTTTCAACAACAAAAGGAGAAAATGATGAAATTTGAAAATAAAGTGGCTTTGATTACGGGAGCAACTTCGGGAATTGGAAAGGCAACCGCTAAAGCATTCGGTGTTGCAGGAGCTAAGGTGGTTTTCTCAGGACGACGCGAACCAGAAGGTAAAGCAACAGAAGCTCAGCTACGAGATGCTGGTGTTGACTGTTTATTTGTGCGATCGGATGTCTCGAACGAAGCCGAGATAAAAGCGCTTGTGCAAACCACCGTCGAGAAGTTTGGGAAACTCGACTGTGCCTTCAATAACGCGAGTATAGAGGCACTTCCAAAACCCCTGCACGAGCAATTGATCGAAGACTTTGACAAACTGATGGCGATTAACACACGGGGACTGTTCTTGTGCATGAAATATGAAATTCAGCAAATGCTGACTCAAGGAGCTGGGGCGATCGTCAATACCTCCTCGTTAGGAGGGTTGATTGCGTTTCCAGGGGCATCTCCATATGTCGCGAGTAAACATGCAGTCATGGGACTGACACGAGCGGCAGCGTTAGACTATGCCAAGCAGGGCATTCGGATTAATGCGGTTACCCCCGGTGCTACTGCGACTGAGATGCTTGATCGTAGCCTTGCTCGGATGGGCATCACGGCTGATGATTTCGCATCTACGGTTCCGATGGGGCGCATAGGACAGGCAGAAGAAATTGCTCAAGCTGTCGTTTTTCTTTGCTCTGATGCTGCCAGCTACATCACTGGACAACCCCTAGTGATTGATGGCGGATTTACAGTGAGCTGATCAAGACCATCAAGTCAGCGGCTTTGTAGACGAGGGATCGCAGACAGGAAAGATTTCTCCCTATCTATAGCTGTATTAGAGATTTGAATAAGGCTGTTTGCTAGAGATGAGCCAGCCTTGATTGTGTGTTGTCTACCAGGAAGGAAAACAAAACGATGAAACTCAATTCCTACATACAAGATTTTGGTGTTCGACCTCAAAAGCAGAATCTGGAGTGGTCAAACCAGTCTCACCTCAAATCGTCGCAGCAGGAGTTCCAGGCTGATACTTGGGTACACCTTTTGGAACTTCCCAGTACCTTTAGTTTTGACGAAGCACTGCTACTTTGTCAGGTATCAGAGGATCAGTGGGCAGCGTGGATTCCCAATCATGGTGAAGTGGTGCTACACACCCGTCAATTTTGCGCTCGCTTTTAGATGACTTAGGTGCAACTCGAGTTTTGAACTATGTTAACCGCAACCCAAACCATTGAATCTTGCTCTACAGACCTCGACAAAGAGGTTGTTCATTTGCTCAATTATGCAAGAACTAACCTACTGACCAAGATGCCAGGACAGCTAAAAATGACATCCTACCTGAGACGACTGAATTACGGCAGAAGAAATACTTGAATAACATCATTGAGCAAGATCATCGAGCGGTAAAACGACTGACGAAGGCAGGCGCTGCAAACGGTATTCGTATCCTGTCGCCGGAAGAAACCGCCAAGGAACTGCCGCACTACCCAGGATTTGGGGCCAACCTGGAGAAGATTGGACACTAGAGCGCCGATCGCCCAATGCCAAATGGCTGTAATCGAGCGTTAATCTCGGCAGCTAGAATACGCGCTTGGAGAATTGGCGTTGGCTTCCAACATTCCCCAATGCTCGCCATATCTTTACACGCGCTGTTACCCCTAATCTTTTCCTAACAATTTGAAGCTTGTAGTTTTTATTCAAGAAGTATTGAGTAGGCAAACATCCCTACGCTCTTAGTGAATAGTTTGAAGCGAAATCAAAATTCTGAAGCAATGATAGAGAAAATGCCACATTTACTCTCAATTCAAGTTGGTCTTCCCAAACAATTGGGAGTGGAAGGTGCCTTTAACCCAACGCAACGTTCCTGGTCAACCGGATTTTTCAAAGAACCCGTTGAAGGTTCTGTCTGGCTAGGGCAAACGAATCTAGAAGGCGATGGACAGGCAGATTTGAAACATCATGGAGGTCCCGAAAAAGCAGTGCTTGCTTATGCAGCAAAACATTATTCTTACTGGCAAAATACTTTTAATCGTTCTGATTTAGCGTATGGGGCATTTGGGGAAAACTTCACTATAGCAGAGATAACAGAAGCATCTATTTGTATCGGAGATACCTATAAGATTGGAGAAGCATATATTCAGGTTTCTCAACCTCGTCAACCTTGTTGGAAACTATCACGACGTTGGCAAATCCACGATCTAGCGCTTCAAGTGCAAAAAACAGGCAAGACTGGTTGGTATTTCCGCGTTCTAAAGGAAGGGTATGTTGAGCGGAGCCTACCACTTGTTCTTCTTTATCGCCCCTTCCCTCAATGGACAGTTGCTAGAGCCAATGCAATCATGCATCACCAATTAGATGACCGAGAAGCAGCAGCACAACTGGCTGCTTGTCCGTTTCTGGCATCAAACTGGCAACAAACCTTGTCTAGGCGTGCAACTATGGGCATTAATCCAGATCCCAATTCTCGCTTGTTTGAAATCAAATCTATCGGATTCTGAAAGAGTAGTTACTACTTTCATGATTAATTAAGTTGAGCATTTATCTACCCGATCACAGCCACCATTAAGCCATTTCTGTCAAAATCGGAACACAGCGCGGAAGACGTTGAAAATATGTATCAAGCCTGGTTCAAGTCAATCACTCTACAAGCGACGCTTTGGTGTACCCCCCTATGCCAAAGATACATATTTCTAATCTGGAGGTACTCATGGAATTTGTTGGTGTTTTTCTAGTTTTCTCACTGTCAGTATTAAGTGTTGTCGTGCTGGCGATGGGATTACTCTTCTTGCAGCTTTGTTGGTCTTGGCATCACGCCTACTTTCGATAAAGAGTTTATCATCAACGATGCTTTCGCAAAGATGCCTCACTTTTGTCCCTGAGGTTATTTATCGAGCTTTGGTGAAAAATTAACTGCATTTCACCAGGATTGATGCCTCTCTACATCACGCAAAGGCATCAACACCGTAACATCTTTGATGGTATGCACTCATAGCACTTTCTAACCACTTCCATTCGCTTCAGTTCTTAATTCATACAACAGGAGGTTGTTATGAAACGTTTTCTGATTGCTTTGCTCGGTATTGGTTTAAGCCTCACGTTGGCAATGCTCCATTCCAGTCTTAAAGCTGATGCCCGTCCTACAACTCAATCTATGGCAGCGGCAGTTGCACAATCGACTGCTCAAGTTGTGCCAACTCCAAACTCACCTGATCTAGAAATTTTGGGCACCAGCGTTCGTTATCTCAAAGATGCAGATTTACTCATTTTTGAGCAAATTGTGAAAGGAATGGCTGGCAAAACACTGCCCAAACCTAAGGGTAGCGTTGATGGTGCACCTGTACTGGGCTATGTCTTTCCAACGACTCTAAAACCCGAAGATGCTGGATTTGGGAAGGTTGAAGGGATTTTGGCACTGGCAGTCACGTCTCATCCAGACTTCGATGACACGCCACTGTGGGATGAGAACAACAACTCGAACTATGCCGATGATGGCATTATTTTTCATAGCCATTGGGTCGTACTGGTCAAGGACGATCGCGTCCCTGGTAGCTTATCGGTCAAACAGTTCAACAAAACCGACAAAGCTGTTGTGCTTCCACCCACCAATCCCGGTATGCCAATGTATTTGGATTCTCCCGGTTTCCCTGTTTTGCTAAAAGGTAACAAGCTCAGTGTTCTGGTTCCGGCTCAACGCATTCAATCTAAAACAGAGTTCGAGTTTGATGGAGTTGTTGCTTATATGCAGGTGAATACCACGAACAAAAATCTCCCCATGCTTGGGGTCTATCAAGCGTATAGCGTTAGTTCAGGGAATTTAAGCCTTCCCTACAGTGTGCAACCTCAGTAACGGAGAAAATTAAATGGCTCTCAATGTTGAATTGCTAGAAAGCAGCTTTGCTCAGATTAAGGTGAACAGCTTAGAGGTGACTAAACGGTTCTACACATTGCTGTTTACAGACTATCCAGAAGTCCAGCCTTTGTTTGCCAATACCCATATGGAAAAGCAGGGCAAGCAACTGTTTCAATCTCTCGTCTTTACTGTCAATAACCTGCGTAAACCAGATGCCTTAAGCGATGCATTGAGAGGCTTGGGCACTCGACACGTTCAGTACGGTGTATTGCCGCAACACTATCCAATGGTGGGCAGTAGCTTGCTTAAAGCTTTTGAGCTAAGTCTGGGTACAGCCTGGACTCCTGACGTGCAACAAGCGTGGATAGAGGCGTATGAAGTTGTGGCTCAATTAATGCTGGAAGGTGCAGACTACTCACCAGAACGTCTGATGCCAACTGTAGTGAAATAGCAGGTCAGTAAACTTGGTCGTCTACCAGGTTTACTACCTTCAGGCGATCGCCTTCAGCCAACGCAATTAACAGGAGAACAAACAATGGATACGATTGCACTGGTTCCTAACAACTCGTTGATCACCGAAACACCTGAGGAAGGACGGCAATTAGCCGTGAAACTGGCGCGACTGATTATCAAGCTGACTCAACCCGATGAAGAGAAGCGCAAGCAGCTACGAGATGTCTATGGTAACGATGCCATGATGTTGATTGCCATAGGGCAAACAGTTGCCACTGAGTTTGCCACCATCGCGGCTGCTAACAATTACTGGCAGAAGTGAGGTGGGCAATGAATGACTATTGTTTAGTGGACTAAACACCTTTGCACCTTTAAAAGAATAACCCAGGAACTATGCAAGTAACGTTTCATGGGCAACCGATGCGATTGCTGGGCTTACTATTGAAAGTTGGTGAACTGACAAGTCAGCGCTTGCGCGATCGCGCCCGTAACGTGCGGGTGATTGACAACAACCTGTCAAGAATGTGCTGCCACTGGCGCGATCAAGCAACACATCTTGATTGGGCTAGAAAAAATTGGGCTGGCGCTGAAAAGTCAATCCTGGCAGGATGCTGGACAACAAGGCTTAACACCGACTCAAGGACAAATCCTGGCGCTTCTGATTGATAAAGGCAACATTGGGATACGTTTGTCAGAGGTGGCAAAACATCTTGCGGTCACGGCTGCCACTGCCAGTGATGCGGTTACGTCGCTGGTCGATAAAGGGTTAGTGCAAAAAACGCGATCGTCTCAGGATGGACGAGCGATCGCCATCACGTTAACCACTCAAGGACAGCAGACAGCGACACAAACAGCGTCCTGGTCTGATTTTCTGCTAAACACCGTGAATGAGCTATCGGAGGAGGAACAAGTAATCTTTCTGCGGGGGCTAATTAAAATGATTCGCAAGCTTCAACAACAGGGACAGATTTCAGTGGCAAAAATGTGTGTTACCTGTCAATTCTTTCAGCCCAATCGGTATCCAGAGTCAGATCGTCCACATCATTGTGCGCTGGTGAATGCACCCTTTGGCGATCGTCATCTTCGTCTCAACTGTGCCGAATACGTTGCAGCCGATCCTGAAATGGCTAAACAAAATTGGAACCTTTATCTTTCATAGTTTTCTCGTTTTCGAGATATCTCAGCTAATTCGCTCCCGATCTGAACCCTCCTGCACTTCTGTTGTCGTCACCGCACGGCGCTGGCTCGACTTTGCGCGCCCGGTTGCCCAGATAACCTGCGAAAAAATGAAACCCCAATAATTACAAAGAAATGCAAATTATTACTTGACTCATAGCAATTTTAATGCATTTATTTGTGCCAAAAACCAAAGTGAGTGCTACTCGTGGTCAAATTGCTTGTATACTATATTTCCTGAAAATATATCCGTACGTAAAATTTCTTATGTTACGTCGCTCTTAACAAATTTCATCAGTATGTTTTTACAGTACCAAAAAGCGGGACAATAAAAATCAGACATCTTAACATCAGACGAAACTTACCTTATGTCTGATTTACTAGACGGTGGGAATATTGACCAAATTATGCAGGGGGTAGAGGGGCGGGGGGCAGAGGAGCGGAGGAGCGGAGGAGCGGAGGAGATGGCAAGAGAACTTATAAAAAGTCACAAAGAGTTAGAAGTGTATCAAATGGCTTTTGATGCAGCTATGAAAATTTTTGAATTTTCAAAAAAGTTGTCTTATAGAAGAGAGGTATTCGTTGACTGACCCTCCGGGTTCCAGTCGCTCATGGGGGAAACCCCCAAGACCGCGCTGCTTCACCAAATTCGGCGTTCGTCGCGTTCTGTTTGTGCTAATTTGGCGGAAGCTTGGCGTAAACGTCGTTATCAAGCAGCATTTGTAGCTAAATTGAATGATTGTGTTCGCGCAGCGTTCCCGAAGGGAATAGCAGAAGCTGCTGAAACTCAAACTTGGATTGAATTTGCTGTCAAATGCAACTATATGGATGTAGAAGCAGGGCGAGAACTCTACGGCACTTACAACCGAATCTTAGGCGGTTTGGTGAATATGATTGCTAACCCTGAGCCGTGGCTAATGAAACGTTGAAGTTCTTTCCCCATGCCCCCAATACGGTTCAGTTAAGATATTTATTCGTTGAGACACTGCTAGGGGATGGGGAGATGGGGAGCAGAGGAGAAGTAGGATATACGTTGGGAAAAAACGCTCTTGCTCCTGAAGGTTCTGGTCGCACAGCAGAGTTAGTCAATGCCGCAGAGCG
>NZ_JBAHYJ020000061.1:0-19475 GCF_036697665.2 Scytonema sp. PRP1
GATTACATCTCTTGCAGCCAGGGCTTCAATGTATGGGGCAGCCCAATGTCCGGTTACGTCAGAAAATCTGGATGCGCCTGCAATCGTAGCGGCGACAAAGTCAACGGAGCCAGAAATTTGTTCGGGGTCAATCTGGTTGCCGACTGCCAGGATTGTGTTGCTGCGGGTAGCGTTGTAGAGGTCGTAGCGACCGTTGTTGCGAATTAGGTTTTCTCCAGGGCTTTCGGCGTTGCCCAGGTCGGGCTGAGCGTTGGCGATCGCCACCACACCATCGCGGGTATTGCTCTCAATCACGTTATTTCGCAATACCGGACGAGCATTATTAGAGACGACGATGCCGTCTAAGTTCTGAACGATCTGGTTGCCTTCCACTTGAGGAGCCGAATCGCCACCGATCGCAATTCCAAATCCGGTATTTTGAAAAACGTTGCCGCGAATTTCGCCACGAGCAGTCCGGGCGATCGAAACGCCATTTCCCTGATTGTTGGTAAAGACGTTGCCTTCAATGGTGGGAGCAGCCGTGCCTGTGACAAAGATGCCATCTCGCAAGCTATTTGAAAGCGTACTGTTGCGAATGCTGGGGTTGGTAGATTCTACCCAGATAGCAGTGCCTCGACTGTTGGGATTCGTGACAGTCACACCGCGAATCGAGCTATCTGACTCGGCTCGAATCGTCACGTTTTGGACTGCAAAAGTGGGACTGGCATAGCTGCCGCTGCCAATAATCAGCACCGTTTGCCCCTTAGTCGATTCATCACCTCGCAGAATCACATTAGGTCTGACAACGATGGGAAACACCTCGCCAGTGTCACGGGTGTAGCTGCCGGGTGCGAGTTGCACAACCGTATTGGGCTGCGCCTGCTGCATCGCGTAGCTAATGGTGCGGAAGGGAGCTGATTCTCTACCAGAGCTAGGACTGTCTGTTCCCAGGGTGGGGTTGACGTGAATGACCGTAGCATTGGTAGGGATTTGGGCAGTGATAGGAGCGTCAACGTTAGCGGGAAGCGGAGCGGCGATCGCCCCACTCGCTAACAGTAAAAGAGCAGCCATGCCTGTGGGAATGGACAATTTGACACGGGGGGAATGTCTTCGTGGAAGCATTACCTTACTGAATGTGGGGGTGTGCAGGAATAAATTTATAAATCGACTCAAACTTAAACTCTGGCTCATGACCGTTTTGCTTAATGCGGGGGGCTACGGGAAAAAGGCTAGTAAATCTTGTTACTAGGTTGTTACTAGAATTGGGACAGGGTTGGAAGACTGTCAGTTCCGCACAGGTTAGTTCACGGAAAACACTGCCAGGACACATTCTCTAAAGTAAACGCCCCCAGTCCCAGCCTTTCACCGACAGCCTTTAGCCTATACTGAAAGCCACCTTAATCTGGGGTAAGGGGTAGACAGTTCTTAGCCTGTCCTAAAACTAATCATGCACAGTGCCATCGGGCATCACGGTACCTCGCAGGTTTGCCCGAGTTAAGTCGGCATAAGTGAGATCTGTATTGCTGAGGTTTGCATGGCTGAGATTAGCTCTGCTGAAATTTACCCCCTTTAGTTTGGCTGCTCTCAAATCAACACCCTCTAAGTTTGCTTTGCTCAGATTTGCCCAACTCAAATCTGTTCCTTGCAGTGAGGCTTCCTGGAGGTTTGCGTTGAATAGGTATGCGCGACTCAGGTGCGCTTCTCCGAGGTCTGCTTGTACTAGATTCGCGCCATACAAAGAAGCTCCAATGAATTGGGCTTGATAGAGATTCGCGTTACTCAGGTTTGCGTGACTGAGATTTGCTTGATACAGGTCAGCTTGGCTCAGGTTGGCTTTTATCAACTTTGCTTCAGTTAGGTCTGCCCAACGCAAACGTGCATTGCTTAAGTTTGTGCCAATCAGGTTTGCGCCAGTCAAGTCCGCCCGATTGAGTACCGTTCCTCGCAAATTAGCCCCAATTAAGTTTGCTGCAATCAGGTCAGCCCCTTTGAGGATTGCCCCTCTTAAGTCAACCACCACCAATTCAGCCGCATAGAGATTTGCCCCGCTGAGTTCTGCTGCTTGCAGGTCAGCATTACTGAGGTTTGCCCTACTGAGTTCGGCAGCGGTCAGTTTAGCGCCCCTGAGGATGGCTCGACTTAAGTTGGCCTGGCTGAGGTTCGCCCCTTGCAGATTCGTGTCCTGTAAGTTTGCTTCGCTCAGGTCAATTTGAATCTGGGGGTTTGGATTCTCCATGAAGTCCACTTAGCACTTTGGAGGAGTGACAGATGTTCAATCCTTGCCATCGGAAAGCCTCATTCCTTGCGCCCGCTAACTGGGTCTTCTCGCCCAGAGACGTTTTCCATAGCGGCGATCGCCGCCTGAGCACCCGCCAAAATATCTTGCTCTTCGCCACCCAGATAGAGTCGCCCAAAGCTGCCAACTGCCTGTACTTGGAGGATATTTATCAGCGCTGCTTTTTCGGCTTCGTTTGCGGCTAAGGCGGCATAGGCGGCAGGCTGAACTTCCAACACGTAAAGCGTTTGCCCTGCTAGCAGCATTTGTCCGCGACGGTTGCGGTTGATTAGTTGCGCCTGGTGAGCGTCGATGTTGCGAATGATTTGACTGGAGACGACAGACGGTTTGAGGCGATCGCGCTCCTGCGCGCCTAATGCTTCAAGAATGGCTTTGCCAGCCGCACGGGTTTCTCCCTGGCGGTTGGAATGTACTTCGAGCAACCCATACAGTCGCTCAACAAACTGCACTCCTGGACGGACGACGGCAGACTTGAGCGCTACGTCTGTGATCCGGTTGATTTCAACGCCGGGTGAAATTTCTACCCAGAGAGAAGCATCTCCTGGCAAGGGCAGAAAACCGAGTGAAACGGTGCCAATGTAAGCAGCGTGCTGAGGCTGCAAGTTGTCCAAATATACGTAACTGCGAAGTTCTACGCCCAATCTGCGATCTCCGTGTGCTGAGGTCAAGATCCTCAACTTGTAACGATTTGAGTTTACCGTGCTATTCGACTCTTAAGACTGTTATTCGACAGCTTTACGGAAACGGGCGATAAAGAAACCGTCCATGTCGCGTTGGTGGCACCAAACTTTGAGCCATCCTTCTGGCGTAACAAACGCATCGCCAGGAGGGTGAGACGGGGGCTGAATCATCCACTCCGGATACCGAGATAGGAAGGATTGGGCGATCGCCTCATTTTCTGTGGGATGCAAGGTACAGGTGGAATAGACTAGCACCCCGCCCGGTTTGACCCAGGTTGCTGCCTGGTCGAGCAATTCGGTTTGCAGTTGGGCGAGTTCCTGGACGGTTTCTGGAGTCTGTCGCCAGCGGGCATCGGCATGGCGGTGTAAGGTTCCCAGCCCTGAACAGGGAACGTCGAGCAACACTCGATCTGCTTGTTGAGCAAATTGCGTAAATTGACGGCTATCTCCTGCACAAGTCTGGATGCAGGTCAGGTTGAGCCGTTCTGCATTCTGGCGTAGCCTCTTTAAACGGGACGCATAGCGATCGCACCCCCAAACAATGCCGCGATCGCCCATCAGTTCAGCAATGTGGGTTGTTTTGCCGCCCGGAGCCGCACAGCCATCCACAATTGTTTCCCCTGGCTGTGGGTCAAGCAAGTGACCGACTAGTTGGGCGCTGCTGTCCTGTACTGTCCAATAGCCTTCCCGGAATCCGGGCAAGTTTTGGATTGCTCCCGGATTATCTAGCAGTCGCAGAGATTGAGGCAGTGCAGCGACCGTAGTAGTTTTGATTCCCACTGCTTGCAGCGCTAACTGAACCTGTTCCAGGGAAGCTTGGAGTGGATTGACTCTCAAATCGATGTGAGGCGATCGGTTGAGCCATTCACAGAGCATCTCCGTTTCCTCAAAGCCCAATTGCTCCAGCCAAACCTGAACTATCCAGTGGGGTAGCTATACAGTACTGCTAATCGATTGACCGGATCGTCAGGCAGTTGTAGCGGATCATCCACTTCCGCAAGCCGAAGATATTGACGCAACAGTCCATTGACAAAGCCTGCCAACTTCTCAAAGCCGTTTTGCTTTGCCAGATCAACCGTGGTATTGACTGCTGCCGCCGCCGGAATCTGATTGAGGTAGCGCAGTTGATACAATCCCAGGTGCAAAATAGCGCGTAAATCAGGAGGTTGCTGATACGATCGCCGCTTTGCCAGTTGGTCAATCAAAGCATCCAACGTTTTTTGTCGTCTAACGCTGCCGTAGACCAGCTCAGTCACCAGGCGGCGATCTGGAGGGGCTGGTTCTAACCGCTGTAAAGCACGGTCTAAGGCTATATCTGCAAATGCTCCCCGATGGACTGATCGGAGCGCGAGGAAAGCCGCTTGGCGGGGGTTTTGAGTCACTGAACCATTCGGACGAAAGCAAACACCACACGCAACAGCCCAATCGAACACTGTCGCAGGCTATTGCCTTGAGATTTTAGCGAATTTCGCTTCATTCAATCGGGCGATTCGTCCGGATGAAGATAAATCCCCCCAATAGAATGAGATTTGCAGTTTCGGTATATTCACATACGAAATGGATTGGTTTCAAGGTGAGGTATAAAATCAGGGCTACACAGCCAGGGCAAGCCAGAAGTCTTGGCGCAAGTCCTACTCAAAACGCTTGATTTTGGAAGGATTTCTATGATTCATCACATTTCTATCTCTGCCAGCAATCCGCTTCATGTTGCTGAGGTTTTGGCTGAATTGTTGGATGGTTGCGCTGCTCCGTTTCCACCCCATCCAGGCAGCTATATGGCGCTTGCCCTGGATGAACATGGCACTTTGATTGAAGTCTATCCTGCTGGAACTGAACTGCTGCCAGGGGTTGACCGCGAACAGGCAACTTTTTCTACCAATGCATTTGCCTACAGTTTTGGTGCGGTTCACGCTGCTATCTCGGTGCCTGTCAGCGAAGAAAAGATCCAGGAAGTGGCGCAGCGGGAAGGGTGGCGATCGCTCCATTGCTGCCGGGACGGATTTTTTGAAGTGATTGAACTGTGGATCGAAAATACGCTGATGATTGAACTATTGCCACCCGCGATCGCCCATCAGTATCTAGAATTTGTGCAGCCCGAAAACCTGAAACAAATGCTGTCGGCTGCCCCAGTTCTAGCATGAGTCGATCGCCCAAAAAGTAACCTCACAGCCCATCGGCTCTCTTGCTGAATGGAGGCTATTCAGCATCGGCAAGGGTTAGCTGGCCGTTTCTGAGCGACCCACCCAGCGTTAGAGGGAAGGCGATCGGAAGTTTCCTAAGATGAAGGCAGTGAAGTGGGTAATGGCAGGTGTAGTATGAGTCAGCAAAATTCTCCGAGTTGGGATTTGGGGCGGTTTGTTAAAACGCTGTCCTACTTTGGAGCCATTCCCCTCCTCAGCAGCATCGACTGGTTTCAGCAGTGGTTTGGTAGTCGTCCCGACCCCAAGGTTGATCGCTCTGCCATTTCCTATGGCACTTCTACAAAAACCGCCACTAGTTTCTTAACTGATCCAAAGCTGGGAAACATTCTGGTTGTGGGTGCCGCCGAAGCGCTAGGTCAGCAGGTTGTACAGCAGTTGGTCGATCAGGGCTATCGGGTGCGATCGCTCTTTGCACCGACTGAGGAAGTCCCAACTCCATCCCAAAATCAAATAGAACCTGTTCAAGCGGATCTTGCCAGTCCTAAAGCGATTTCTGATGTTTTGGAAGGCGTGAGCGCAATTATCTGTGTGAATGGAACGGACTACCCTTTAGCCCCCCTAATTGACGCAGCCGCAGATAATTTGAGCCGACCTGGTCAGCTTGTTTTTGATTTCGTGAACCCTACCACTGACCTCAAGGAAGTCTGGGGTGCGCTAGACGATGTGGTTATGGGTGGTGTAAGTCAAAGCAGCATTCGTTTAGATAAGGACGGTGCTGTGTTTTCTGGAATCGTCTCAACATCCAACTCTGGCGGCTTTGTCTCAATTCGTACCCGCAACTTTGAGCCGCCACTTGACCTGTCCCAAGCTGAAGGGGTTGAGCTATGCGTGAAAGGGGATGGCGATCGCTACAAGCTTTTGCTGCGAAGCGAATCGGGCTGGGATAGCCTTGCCTACAGCTACTCGTTTGACACGCTGCCAGATACCCAAATGCTGATTCGGGTTCCTTTTTCGGAGCTGATTCCGGTATTTCGAGCTAAGACGGTGAAAGACGCTCCATCGTTCGATTCTAGTCGGGTTTATGCCTTTCAACTCATGCTTAGCAAGTTTGAGTATGATGGTGCGCTCAATCCTCACTTTTCACCTGGCTCGTTTCAGCTTCAGGTGAAATTTATCAAGACCTACAGAACCCCTGAGTTGCCGCAATTTGTTCTGGTCAACCCTGTAGGTGCTGCTAATGAAGAAGCAGAAGCAAAATTGCGTCACAGTGGAATTGCTTACACCGTTGTGCGACCGTCCTCGCTTACAGATGAAGGGGGAGGGCGATCGCTCCTCTTGAGTCCAGACGGTTCCTCAGAAAGCCCTGATGAGCAAAACAAAATTAGTCGTGAAGATGTCGCAGCCGTTTGCGTCCAGTCGCTTTCTCACCCTCAAGCGCGTAACACTGCCTTTGTGGTTACACAAGCCGAAAGCAACTGCGCTCCCCGTGACTGGGACTGTTTATTCTCTCAATTGAAACCTAATTCGTAAAAGTTCCCAAAAACCAATGCTTCTTGCTTCTGTTGTCTCGTTTCAAGGCTTTGTTCTGTAGTGCTTATAGCGAGGCTATGCCTCATAGAAGTTGTAGAAGGCAAAGTCTCGCTATAGCCATCTCAGTAGAATTCAGAGAAATGCGACCAACTGCTTTTCTACAGGAGCGGGTGAAAGATGCTATTTGCCACCAAAGTGCTTAACGATCGCCTCCGCAAATTCTGAACACTTCAGCGGTGGGTCTACCGGAGGTTCCATCAGGCGCGCCAGGTCATAGGTTACTTCGCGGTGTGAAATAGCTGCTCCAATCCCTTGCTTGATCAGGTCGGCTGCTTCTTGCCAACCCATATATTCCAGCATCATCACCCCCGACAAGATGACGGAGCCTGGATTGATCCGATCTAAGCCTGCATGTTTAGGAGCCGTGCCGTGTGTCGCTTCAAAAATGGCGCAGTTGTCGCCAATATTTGCTCCTGGGCCCATTCCTAGCCCACCAACGATCGCCGCTGCTGCATCCGACAGATAATCTCCATTCAGGTTCATCGTCGCCAAAATCGAATATTCATCAGGACGAGTCTGAATTTGCTGAAAAATGCTGTCAGCAATTCGGTCATTCACCATAATTTTGTCTTTCCACTGCCCGTTGCCGTGAGTTGCCCAGATTGCATCCAGTACTGCCTGTACCTCTTTGCAAACATCTGCTTTCTTCTCAGGAGTTAGAGCATCGTAGCCCGGTTCGATTTGCCGTGCATTATCCTCTACAGACAGATCCGGATTGCGCTCCTTGTTGCCCAAAATCCACGATTCTCGCTCAGTTACGCATTCTGCTCGAAACTCCGTTGTGACTAGCTCATAGCCCCAGTCTCGAAACGCCCCCTCGGTGTATTTCATGATGTTGCCCTTATGCACCAAAGTCACCATCTGTTTTGACTTTGGTAGTCGCAGGGCATGTTTCATGGCACGGCGCACTAATCGTTGAGAACCCGTTTTGCTGATGGGTTTAATGCCAATTCCCGAATCCAGGGGAATTTGTTTCTTCCCATGTTCAGGGGTTGCCGGAATCAACTCCTCGTTGAGCAGCTTGATCAGGCGATCGCCGATTTCACTGCCTTGCCGCCATTCGATTCCTAAATAAATATCTTCCGTATTTTCTCGGTAAACAATGACATCCAGCTTTTCGGGAGTTTTATGAGGGGAAGGTGTACCCGCGTAGTATTTGCAGGGACGGACGCACGCATAAAGGTCATGAATTTGCCGCAGGGCCACATTTAGCGATCGAATTCCGCCGCCGATTGGGGTAGTCAAGGGCCCCTTGATGGCTACGCCAAACTCTCGAATGGCATTCAGCGTATCTTCCGGCAAGTACTGATACGTTCCGTAAACCTCGCAAGCCTCGTCTCCGGCATAAACTTTAAACCAGACAATTTGCCGCTGCCCATTATATGCCTGTTTTACAGCAGCATCAAAAACTCGTTGAGCCGCCGGCCAAATATCCACACCCGTTCCATCTCCTTGAATAAAGGGAATAATCGGGTTGTCTGGGACAATGGGTTCGCCATTTGCAAAGGTAATTCGCGATCCAACATTAGGAGGAACAATCTTTTCGTACATGGGTGCAGCAACTCCTGCTTGCTAGCGATTCAGTCGTTTCCCTGGCAGATTAGCAAACTTCCTGCCCCACAACGGTGTTAGACTTAATTTTTTCATCTACCTTTTTGCAGTATCACTCAAGCTATAAAGCTAAAAGGGTACTTTTGCCCAGGATCAGTAGTTTGAATTAAAATTCAGATCTTTGGGTAAGGGTAGAGAGTAGCACATTGCTATCCAAGAAAGACTAGAAATAAGAGTTCTACGATTCGCGATCCTAAGATAAAAAAGAGTAAGGCAAGTTCTATTGCTCTGTGCTGTGACGGCTGTGTAAATCTGCATGAAGAAAATTCTGATTGTTGATGACGACATCACCTTAAAAACTGCTCTGATCCGCTACCTGGAGAATCGGGGATATTCGGTTCAAAATGCCAGTTCTGGCGTTGAGGCGATGGATCTGTTTGAGCAAAATCCGCCAGATTTGGTCGTTTCGGATGTCATGATGCCAGAGATGGACGGGTTGGAATTTTGCCGCCGTCTGCGAAACACTCGCTTTGGGCAGTTGGTGCCGTTCATCTTTCTATCGAGTCGCAAAGATATTGACGATCGCATTCAGGGTCACAAGATGGGGGCAGATGACTACCTGGTAAAGCCTTTTGAGCCACGGGAGCTAGTTGCCAAAATTGAGGCCCAGCTAGAGCGATCGCGGCGAATTCATTCAGAAATTGTGCGGCTGATGCAGCAGTCTGAAAACAACGCCGAGCAGCCCAGTGCCGCAACGCCTTCTCCGCTACCGCTAACACCCGCTGAGGAAAAGGTGTTTTGGGAAGTGATCCAGGGCTTTACCAATAAGCAGATTGGCGATCGCCTATTTGTTAGCCCTCGCACGGTTCAAACGCACCTTAGCAACATTCTTAGTAAGCTCCACCTGGAAAACCGCTCCCAACTCATTCGCTTTGCTTTTGAGCGAGGCTACCGTTCTCCAACTGAACAACCATCTGCGGAATAGCGTGTTTCCTTATTTGCCATGCGCTCTAAGGCAGCTTATAGCTTGCTACCCGCAGCACTAGCTCTCCCTCCTGAGGATTGCGGCTAAAGACAAAAGCCCCTTCCTCCGTTTCACCACCCGACAGAAAGTCAATTTGTTGCTCACCGGATTCTTCAACCTCGCCATTGATGCGAAGTTCGGCGATCACTTGTACGGATTCGGCTGTCCCGCCACCAATGTTTTTAATTTCAAACGGGACGTAGAATTGTCCCGAAGCTTCCCGCACTGTACCTTGGTTAGAAACCGTGATGTCAGGAGGTTGACGCTTTTCTTTGTCAAACCAAATGTACAGCACGAGTCCCACAATCACGGTCAAAATTAGAGCAGCAATGCCAAATGTGGTCTGTTCTGCAAGCGATCGCGGGCGTTGCTGCGGTGAGACTTCAGAAGGCTGCGGGTCAGGAGAATGGGCTGGTTTTGTGTGGCTCATACTGTTAACCTTCCGGCAGCACCGCCGATCGTTGCAGGTAATCCCAGGATGAGTGTGTACTGCAACCACATTGTCCAGGGGTTGTCAAAGCTCAGTTGATGAAAGAACCACAGCATAAATGCCGCTGCTGCCAGCGAAACTAAATAACAGGCAAGCGTTTCACTCATTGGGCGCTGAAAAATTCCCTGTTGCTGTATCCGTTTTTGCTGATCCGAAAAACCTGACTGAAAAACAATGCCGTAGGAAATGATCAGCGATGCTGCGATGATGGCAAGTAACCTTCCTCCCGATAGGGCACTGGCTAACATTACGACCTCATCGGTTGGAGCAATATTTAGAGCAATCACAGTAGCCCCAATTAAAGTCGCACCGATGTCACTAAAGGTGGCGTTGATTTCGCTTTGCCTTTTATGGGAGCTTTGCCCCTCATTACCCCCTCGATCTCCACTGAGAAATTGATTGGCTAGCGCCACTCCTAGTGTAAAGGGCAAACTCTCGAATAGTACCTTACCTAACACTTCGTCTAGAGGCACACTAAAACTGAGTTCACGGAGCAAAATCAGCATTGCTGTTGCACAAACGATGCCAATAGAAATAGCTTCGACACTGTTTCTTGCTGCATCGATCGCTCCAATCTTCTCAATCTTGCGAAACCCAGCAGTGCGATTAAGCAGAAATATAACAATATAGGTAATCGCGATCGCCAGTAGCATCAGGGGTGGCTCAACAACCGAGCCAATCCACCAAACTTCCATTGTATAAAGTAGTGGAATGCCAAATAGGAAACCACCACAAGCGCCCCGAATCAGGTCGTCAAGCTCGTTAAGCCAGACATTCTTGCGGCGGGTTTTTGCTGTATCCATAACCTTTTCTTTACCAGTTTCCTTATTCTGTCACAGCTAGGAAACCCCTTTGATATTTAGCAATAAGGTTGTACCCAAAGAGGCACAACCCTTGAAAGTTAAGTCTTCAAGCTTAAGCAGAACCGCATCAGGATAATTCTTAGGAAAACCCAGTGCCGCCAGAAAAATAATTTTTGCTTAACTCTAATTCTTCAAAGAAGCGATCGCTCCTGTCATTCATTAATCTGCTTCTCCACCTTCTGCTTCTCCACCTTCTGCTTCTCCCTCTTCAACTTCTTCCCCTTCAACTTCTTCCCCTTGCTCAATTTCTTCCCCAGAACCACCCAGTCCACCACCCTCTTCAGCCTCAGGCGCTTCAGGCGCACAACCTGCTGCAACCATTAGCAGAAGTGCAGTCACAGTCCAACCCATTGCTGCCTTGAAGGGACTACGGGTAAAAGTGTTAATCATAGTTTGTTACCGTCTGTTCGCGAGTGAAGTGTCATTAATGACCTGGAGCAATTCTGGGGTAAACTAGCACTCTTCTCATCTACCGCGAGTTCAATCTTCCTACATTGGCGTAGAAGCGAATGAGCTAGCGCTTCTCAAATGTCCATTCCAGCGTCTCAATCGGTGCCTGTTGCAGTGCCTCAGTTAACTCTGCATTACTGTCAAATTTTACTTGCGACAACTTACAGGTTTCTACATTCACAGTAAACTCCTCATCTTCAAACGGCCAGGGTCTGATCGTGATGCGGTTATCTCGAAACTGAATCACGTCGTACCGCTTACCATCTGGCCCTTTACTCACTTCCAGCGCCCGTTCATCTTCGGGAAGCTTTTGCTGACAAAGGATCAACGAGAGGCGATCGCACCACTGCATAAATGCATAAGCCGCATCCACATCCTCCTTGGAAATTTCCAATTCCTTTTGATACCGCTGCTGAAGCTCAAGCTGTTCATCTAGAAATTTGTCTAGTTCTTTAGCTATGCCGCGACTCGGTTCTGTCAAACGGCTAATGTGCATAGAAGTCATCAGAGTTACCCAGCGCCCTCGATAACGCGCACTTTCAATTTGCTCCGATAACTGCTCAACTGAGGTTCCCTGCTCCAGAGTAAAGTCCAGTGGTGTACCTGCCTTGGTTAGCTCATTTCCCTCCCACTCCCGCTCCAGGTCATCGTGGTGAGAAATTGCGGCCACAGTTTCATATAAACGGGGAGGAGCGTCTTTTCGTCGCCATTGTCCGGCTAACTGTGCTGCCAATAATGCATGGGCACGGTGGTAAATTACCTGCCACCCATCTTGCTCCAAATTCACAATCATTGTTTCATCCTTAAAGCTAAAAGCATCCTAGATGGGCAACTGAGGTCGCCTTAGGAATATCAAGAAATGTAAAGCACTGTCCAGAATAGCTTTCGTGCTTGAGATCTTTACTCCATCGCTTGGCTGAAATCATCAAGCGGCAATGAAAATCTTAAAGTAATCTAGCTACCCACTCGCTATCCAGAATGCTCTTGTTCCCTCTAAGTAGAATTTCGGCATCTATTTTGACGAGTATAATTTTATACTAGCAACTCATAAGTAATTTGGATTCTTTGATACAAGTATCTGAAACTCAAGTATTTCTCTGGTTATTTCAGGAGATGTAGTTCCATTACCTTAAATACGAAGTTTCTAATTCCTGCTTAATTCTTATGGCTCGCATCAAAGGTA
Source organism: Scytonema sp. PRP1 (assembly GCF_036697665.2). Taxonomy (NCBI): domain Bacteria; kingdom Bacillati; phylum Cyanobacteriota; class Cyanophyceae; order Nostocales; family Scytonemataceae; genus Scytonema; species Scytonema sp. PRP1. The sequence continues at coordinate 12,248 of NZ_JBAHYJ020000061.1, forward strand.
ATTCAAACAAGAACTCTCTCAAGGCACTCAACGCAAAGACACTCTTCACGGATTTAGTGGTAACGACCGTCTAACTGGGCAAAAAGGAAATGATTTCTTAGATGGTGGCACAGGTAAAGATGTCCTCCTGGGTGGACGGGGTAACGACACTTACATTGTAGATAATCGGGGCGATCGCTCAATTGAGTTAGCGAATCAAGGAGTCGATACGGTACGGTCGTCTGTCTCATTTAAACTAGGTCGTCATGTTGAACACCTTCTTCTCACGGGCCGTCAAGCAATTTCAGGAGCAGGTAACGAACTCAACAACTACTTGGCTGGCAATGCAGGCAACAATCTGCTGAGAGGTTTTGCAGGAAAAGATCGCCTAATCGGCGGCACGGGTAATGACACCCTAGACGGTGGTGTTGGTCAAGACGTAATGATTGGAGGAGTAGGCAACGATACGTATGTTGTAGACAACCTCAAAGATAAAGTTGTAGAAGCAGCTAACAAAGGCACTGATACCATTCAATCCTCAATTAGCTACACCTTGGGCAACCATGTAGAAAACTTGGTTTTAACAGGTGTTCAAAACCTTGACGGCAAAGGAAACAGCTTTGCCAACACTATCACTGGTAACAGTGGACATAACGTATTAAATGGTGGTGCAGGTGCAGATACTCTAATTGGTGGAACGGGCGATGACACCTACCTGGTTGATAACATTGCAGATGTCACAAAAGAACTTGCCAACGGTGGTATTGATCGGGTTAGAACAGCTTTAGCCAATTACAAACTAGCTGATCACATCGAGTATTTAGAATTTACGGGTACTCAAAACTCTAACGGTACTGGAAATGACTTAGCCAACACCATCATTGGCAATATTGGTAACAATATTTTGGATGGTGCAGCGGGAGTAGACAAACTGATTGGTGGCTTGGGCAACGACATTTATATCGTCACTGATATAGGAGATTTAGTCGTTGAAACCGTAGGAGAAGGTATTGATCTGGTTAAGTCTAGCCTCGCTAGCTACACCCTGACCGAGCAGGTAGAAAACTTGGAGTTACTCACGGGGGCAGTCGAAGGTATAGGAAATGATTTAGCGAATACGATTATCGGTAATGCCGCTAACAATATTTTGTCTGGTGGTGCCGGAAATGACTCTCTTGTGGGAGGTGTTGGAGCTGACAAGTTGATTGGCGGCTTAGGCATCGATACACTCACGGGTGGTGCTGGAATTGATACCTTTGCTCTGATAGACACAGGTAAAGATATCATCACTGATTTCAATGCAGGGGAAGATATCATTGCTTTGGGACAAACTGCCTTTGGATTGGTTGATCAAGTGGTCGGTTCAGTTTTAAGTGCAGATCGGTTAGTAGTAGTTGATAGTGATGCATCAGCGTTGCAAGGGGCATCAGGCATCTTGTCCAATCTGCTGTTTGGAGCAACCCGCCTGGTCTACAGCACTGAAAGCGGCAAACTGTTCTATGACGCAAATGGTACAGATGTGTTGGGAACTACGAATGGGCTTGGCGCGAATGGTGGGCTAATTGCCACGCTTGATAAAGTACTTGGAACGACACCCGTTCTTACAAATACCAGTTTTGTAGTTAGCTCAATTGTATAAACACTAAATGACAGTTCTGACTGACAAAATTAGACTGAACCGCACTTGATCTGAATACACAGTTGTGAAAAGCCCTCAAGCCTTTAAGTTTGAAGGCTTTTCATATTTAAGACACTTGTTCATTAGACTTCCCGCGTGAATGGTAGCGCGGCTCAAAACGTGATTCGTGCAGGAAATCTATTTAGTTTATCTTCCAAAGCTGACGTTTTAAGTTGAGTAAAGCAGGGCACTCTATTACAGAGACCCTACTTGAAGGAAAACTGGATTGGCTGATGACTACAATTCTCGTAATTGAAGATGAAGTACTTCTTCGGGAAGAAATTGTTGAACTGCTTGAACTGGAGGGCTTCCAGGTTGCCAGTGCTGAAGATGGGGTGACTGGTGTTCAGAGAGCAAAGGAGTTGTTACCTGATCTCATCATTTGTGATGTATTGATGCCTGGGTTGGATGGACACGGTGTTTTATCTCAACTTCGTCAAGAACCCGCCACAGCATTAAGTCCTTTTATTTTTCTAACCGCTAAGAATACACTTGAAGATTTTCGTCAGGGAATGAAGCTAGGAGCCGATGATTATATTGTTAAACCCTTCAAACGAACTGATTTGTTGGAAGCGATCGCCACTCGACTCACCAAACAAAATCTAATTTTGCAACTACAGCAAAAGATTGAAACACTGAATCAAAGCAATTTAGAGAAAGACGACTTCCTCAATACTGCCTCCCATGAATTACGTAACCCAGTCACTAACATCCTGATGGCAATCCAGATGTTGAAGAAAGCTCCCACCAAAGAGCGGTTACAGCGCTATCTAGAAGTTTTGCAAGCAGAGTCTAATCGTGAACTAGAACTGATTAATGACTTATTGGATTTACAGCGCTTAGAAACGGACTCATACCACGCCAATGTTGAAACAATAAAGTTACAAGACTGGATTCCAGCAATTGCAGAACCCTTCCAAATTCGTGCCCAGGCGCGTCAACAGATACTGCAAATCAACGTGTCGCCTTACTTGCCAGCGATCGCCGCAGATTCTGCTAATTTAAAACGTATGTTGGCCGAGTTACTCAATAACGCCTGCAAATACACGGCTCCTTCTGGCAAGATCGCTCTAGAAGTTTATCGTGCGCCACACGCTTCAGCAACATCCAGCGTTTCTAGTTTGATCATGCTAGTTGTCAGTAACGAAGCCGATATTCCTGATGCTGCATTGCCACGATTGTTCGATAAGTTTTACCGGGTGCCAAATGGCGATCGCTGGCAACAAGGAGGTAGTGGGTTAGGGCTAACATTGGTTGAAAAGATTGTTAGGCGGCTCAATGGCGCTATTCAAGTCACAAGTGAAGCAGGATGGACTCAGTTCACAGTTCAATTTCCCACTTCTTGAATACTCGTAAAGGGGCTGAAACAGTTTAAGCTACCCCATTTGAAGGAGGTATGGTTGTCTGAGTTTTTCTAACATTATGACAGAAAAGAAAACCATATCAACTCATTAAAACTTCTGTTATGGATAAGCAAAACAACAATCAAATTAAGCAACCGACGCAGCCAGAAGACGTTAAGCCAGAGCAGAAAGAAGAGATTAAGCAAGAAATGCGAAAGGGTGGAAAGAGCCTGACTGCCAATCCTGGCGATCGCATTTCTGATGAGCCTCAAACCATCGAAGAAAAAGCACAGCAGGTCGCTGTGGATACTGCGGATATCACAGGCGATCACATCACCGTACCAACTTACTTTGTGGTGGATGAGCCAGATGGCGAAAAGAAAGCCCTACATCACGTCAAGGATGCAGACGAAATTTCTGATGTTATCCGACAGGCTCGTGTCGATGAGGACGGCAACCGCGTCTGGTCATAGGTAGCAACAGGTAATTCCAAATTCTCTGGGATTTCAGTAGTGAACTTAATTGACACTACTGAAATTTCTGGTGGTGTGAGCATCGAAGTTAGAGTCCGAATTAGATTGCAATCTAGCAAATGATAGATAGGGTATAGAGCAATGCCTCAGAAGCAGAAAACTAAAGAGAAAGCACAGCAACCTCCTCAGCATCAAGATCGTCAGCCTGGACTTGAGGAGCAGATGAACCCCACCCCTCAGGCACAAGATTCAAACTACCAGGGCAGCAATAAACTCAAGAACAAAGTTGCCCTGATTACAGGCGGTGATAGCGGAATTGGTCGTGCGGTGGCACTTGCTTTTGCTAAAGAAGGAGCAAAAGTTGCGATCGCCTATTTAAACGAACATGAGGATGCTGAAAAAACAAAACAGCAGGTTGAGCAGGAAGGTACTCAATGTGTGTCGATCGCGGGTGATATCGGAGATGAACAGTTTTGCCAGCAATTGATTCAGCAAACTGTGGATGAGTTTGGACAGCTTGATATTTTGATCAATAATGCCGCTGAACAGCATCCCCAAGACAGTATTGAGAAGATTAGCTCAGAGCAACTAGAGCGCACTTTTCGCACCAATGTCTTTTCAATGTTTTACCTCACGAAAGCCGCTCTACCTCACTTAAAAGCAGGCAGTGCAATTATTAACACAACCTCTGTAACTGCATATAAGGGAAGCCCTCAACTGCTGGATTATTCCTCTACCAAGGGTGCTATTGTTGCATTTACTCGATCTTTATCTCAAGCATTAGTTGAGAAAAAAATTCGAGTGAATGCAGTCGCTCCTGGGCCAATTTGGACACCCCTGATTCCTGCGACTTTTCCTGAGGAGAAAGTGGAAAGCTTTGGGCAGCAGGTACCGATGAAGCGGGCTGGACAGCCAGAGGAAGTTGCTCCAAGTTATGTGTTTCTTGCATCAGATGATTCATCCTACATTACAGGACAGGTGATTCATCCCAATGGCGGCACTGTGGTCAATGGCTAATTTACCTCGGATTAGCATTTTTGAGAACTTGGGGTTTGACGGTGCAGCAGTTCGCTAAATGCGTCTGCTGAAACTGGCGGGCTAAACAAATATCCTTGCGCTAAATCGCAACCGTGGTGACTGAGAAATGCTAACTCGGCTGGGGTTTCTACGCCTTCTGCGATTACTTGTAGCTGAAGCTGGTGAGCCATTTGAATGATTGCAGTTGTAATTGCTCCATTTTTGGCATCCTGGCTAATGCTCTTGACAAAGGTGCGATCGATTTTTAGAGTATCAAAGGGAAATCTTTGTAGATAACTTAGGGAAGAGTAACCTGTGCCAAAGTCATCTACAGAGACTCGAATGCTCAGCGATCGCAACTGTTTTAAGGTCAAAATAGCGGAATCAACGTCCTGGACTAAGGCACTCTCAGTCAACTCTAAGTCCAACAAAGCAGGATCAAGCCCAGTCCGTTGGAGTGTACGAGCGATTACCTCACACAGTTTGGGTTGACCGAACTGGTGTGCTGACAAGTTAACAGCAATTTGGAGATTGTCAAACCCCTCGGTCTGCCACAACTTCGTTTGTTGGCAGGCCGTTTGCAGAACCCATGCCCCGATAGGGACAATAAGACCTGTAGACTCAGCCAATGGAATAAATTCGGCGGGCGAGATCATGCCTCGTTGGGGGTGTCGCCAGCGCAGCAAAGCCTCTGCTCCCGTAATCGTCTTGGTCTTAAGATTAATTTGAGGTTGATAGTAGACTTGAAACTCTGAACGCTTCAGCGCATAGCGCAAATCTGCCTCAATCTCAAGTTGGTCAGATGAGACTTTGGCTATAGACTGATAAACTTTGAACTGACTATTGCCCTGGCTTTTCGCTTCGTGCATCGCAATGTCTGCATGACGAATTAATGTATCAATGTCATTACCATTCTCAGGGTAGACCGCAATACCCAGGCAGCCTGTCAAGAAAACGGTTCGCTCCTGTACTGTAAAAGGCTGACTGATTGCCCATAAAAGGTTTTGAGCAACGCGGGCGATCGCAGGATGGATGTCTTTTGTCTGAGATAGTTCTGCTCCCATTGTTCCTAAAACGATGGCAAACTCATCATCTCCCAAACGGACAACCAAATTTCTAGAGCCAACAAAGGCTTGCAAACGTTCTGCCATCGTCTTAAGCAAGTAGTCGCCCAATTCGTAGCCTAGAGTGCTGTTGACTCGGCGGAATTGACTGATATCTAAATACAAAACTGGAATGGGTAAATGAGGCCCGTCTGTTTCAGCCAATACCTGATGAAAGCGTTCGCTCAGCATCAGTCGGTTAGGTAATCCGGTCAGGCTGTCGTAGTAAGCGAGTTGGTTGAGGGATTCAGTTGCTTGGCTTAGATCAGATGCATAGCGATGAGAAAAGGCTTCTCGTTTGGCCAAGCGTGTGGCGATCGCCCCTAACAGTTCCGAACGAGTAAAAGGTTTAGTTAAATAATCATCAGCACCCAATTCCATGCCATACCGCAAATCAGATTTGGTTGCCTTAGCTGTAAGAAAAACAAATGGTACCGTCTCTGTCATAGGGTGCTGTCGCAGGGCCGTTAAAACCTCATAGCCGTCTAGATCAGGCATCATGACATCGCACAAAATCAGATCTGGCAACCGTTCTTGAGCAAGTCGTATTCCCTCAGGGCTGGTTTCTGCGGCAATTACCTCAAAGCCCTCTACTTCCAATAGCTCGATGATGCAGGCTCGGACATCTAATCCGTCTTCAATTACCAAAATTTTGGGCATAATCTTTATCCTGTTTACCTTCCAACTGATTGACCCAAAGGAAGGCGAACTGTAAATGTTGTTCCCACCCCTATCTCACTTTGTACCGTAACCTGTCCACCATGTAAGTCTACACATTGTTTAACAATAGATAGCCCCAACCCAGTGCCGCCAATTCTTTCAACATTGGTTGCCCGATAAAAGGGTTCAAACAATTTCAGTTGATCGGCTAGAGGAATACCAATGCCAGTATCCTGCACCCTAAAAATTGCTTCTTCGGCTTGAGTTAAAAGTTCAAATCGAACGACTCCCCTTGGGGCGAGTACTTGATCGCATTGCAAAGCAAATTGCCAAAAATATGTTGAAGTAATTTTTCATCCATACAAACTTGTTCATTCTTTCCCTGACTTATATAGGCGATGGAATGTTGGCTACCCTCGTCGGGTTGTAGCTCCTCTACCAAACTCCGGCAAAAGTTGTCTAAGTTTACTAATTGGGGATTAAACTCTAGTCTTCCCGATTCAGATTGCCCCAGGAACAACACATTCTCTAGTAACTGTGTAATGCGCTGAGTAGAGTTTTGAATCCGCCGAAAATAAATTTGCCGCTTTGCCTCATTGGATCGCTGCCAATAGGTTTCTAAGAGTTCGGCTGACAAAATGATGCTGCTGAGAGGTGTACGAAATTCATGGGACACCATCGAGATAAAGTCAGATTTAAGCCGATTCAGTTCTCTTTCTTTGAGCAGCGATTTACGAATTTCGCCTTCTGCTTGTTTGCGTTGAATAAACAAGCCCAACTCTGTTGAGGCAGAAATCAACTCAATGAGTCGCTGGTCTTCTTCGCGAGCTTCAAACATATAAAATACTAAAACCGCTAGCACACGGTCGTTCGCCACAATCGGGATGCCTAGAGCGGCTTTTAGCCCTGCGTCTAAAGCAAGTTTGGCCCGCAAGTAAACGCTACTGTCCTCAGTGGAAACATCACGGCACCACT
>NZ_JBAHYJ020000124.1:0-19438 GCF_036697665.2 Scytonema sp. PRP1
GAGGCAGCTGTTACGCACAAAACGAGCAGTGCGGATAGCATCATCCAGCTTTCCGTATTGCTCGTTCGTTCCAACGAGCTTTGCCTCAAATACCAGCATCATTACGCTCAACTCTATAGCGTAATGATAGCATGATTTCAAAAAGCCGTTCTAGAAGGACGGGGCTTTAGACCCAGTTTTTCGGTAATCCGATGACAAGAACAAGCGTCAACTGGGGTAAAGTTGCGGCTCCAAAACATTATATCGAACTTCCCGCAGAACATGGCACCGTATGTCACCAACTCTTGCATTGCGCCTAGTTAAAGAACTAAATTCATATAGTTCATCCCATGTCAATCATTGTTCAATGTATCCCACGTTACTAGAAACGCTCCCATCACTTACGGCAAACCAGTGAGATGAGTGCAGACATCCCGTTGTGTCCTACCCCTTCGGATAAAATGGCATCGTGTTCCACAAGATGGAGAATTTCCATTTTTGCGAATGATTCTTGGAGCAACTGAGGTGTGTACATATTCTCCACAGATGGTGGACCTCCGGTTTTAAATTCCAATTGTTTGGGTGTGTAACCTTGTAGGAGCAGTAAGCCTCCAGTTTTTAGAGCTGCCTTAACACGCTCGAAAATTAGCATACGCAGATCAGGTCTAGCAAATTGGATAAATATTGCCACAATTGTGTCGAACCGCTCTACTCCCCAGTCCCAAGTGGCGAGATTAACGACCTCTGTTGTTATGGTTACACCTCGGCTAGCTGCCAAACGCTGCGCCTTTTCAAGGGCAATTGGTGAGATGTCCACAGACAAAACATCAAGTCCCATTTCGGCAAGCCAGACCCCATTACGCCCCTCTCCATCTGCTAGGGCAAGAACCTTTTGCCCTGGTGTTAACCTATAACTCTGGGAGCGAAGGAATTCATTTGGTTGTTGACCAAAAAAATATTCATTCGTTGAGTACCTCTGGTTCCATCGCTCAAGCTCGTCACTATGCATACATTTAAACGAAATTTTGTCATTACTATGAAAGGAAATCACTGCTGGTGTCAAAAGACAAAATGTCAAACTTACTTAACATTTGGGAGAGCAATCGCTCACCAAGCACCAAACCTTGATACCTCGGTCACACATTCTCAATAAAAATGCTCTTTTCCTGAGAAAAGTGATTGGTTAATTGTCAAGTGGGCAACAAAGTCAATCTCTATAAAGTATGTATAGCAAGCCTTTCAAGCTTGTTAATAAAGATGTGACTAATGGATAGGGCACGTCACCAGGGGGGCTTTTATTTTTGGCAAAACACCGTAATTTACCTTAATGCACCATAATCACTCCGTTGGGCTATGTGAGTCTGTTAATGTCCATCAACGTGTTCATGCTGTATTCTGTCATCAGCTGTGAAACGGAGCGTGTTCCTGTATACTTCAATGCGAACCAAGCCTTGTGCGACAAATTTAAGGCTTTGATAGGCGTTTCCCAGTCGGGTTTAGGTGGAGACATAACACGCCTCAATTCCTCTATTTGTGCTTGGAGGGGAGCGATCGCCGTCATCCTTGGAGGCGGTGCTAGCAATGCCAGGGCTAAGTAGCCTTACTAGAACTAGCTGCTGAGCAACTAGTTCTAAAGATAACTATAGTCATGAGGTAGGTGTGACTGAAAACAATGAGCAAATTTTTGACCGTAACGACTAGGAGAGCAATTCAGTACTAATTTATAGATTTTTCCGGAATTATCTCGCTTGCGTGAGGTTGGGTCGAAACGTAGAAAAATCTGCCAGCCTCCGGAAAAATCGCCCATGTATAAATACTCATTTTTTTAGAAAAATCCACGTTTGGGCGATTTTTCCGCCCAGATCGTTGGCGCTAAACCAACGCGCTTAGTAATGAGGCTGGCAGATTTTTCCGGTTTTAATGAAGCGGTAGGATTAGATAACAGCTACACACGCACTTATGACTAGATATGTCAGACCGCGAGAAGCGATGCAAATCCTCCAAGTTTCACAAAAGACTCTCAGAGACTGGGACAAAGCCGGAAAAATACGTACAGTTAGAACTCCTGCGGGACATAGACGTTACGACATTGACAATTTTTAACTGGTTTTGATGGTGAGAATATTTTAGAGATATAGCAACAGCCAAGGTGGTTAGGACATCAACAGATGATAAAACCTAGACACAAAAAGTCTTTTCACCCAGTCCCCAGTCCCCAGTCCCCAGTCCCCAGCTATAATTGCTATAAGTTTATGGTCGAGAGATTCGATGCGGGATGTGCTATTCCTTATCTTCCCCCCGTAAACGGGGGGATAGAGGGTATGTGAGGAAGGATGTTGTCGAAATTGTGAATAATTAATTAACAGAACCTGATATTATTCAAGCAGCAGCTTGAAACTCTCCGATCATTTTTACTTCTGGTTCTAATACAACAGACCAACGTTCTTGTACCTGAAGCTGGACATGACGGATGAGATTGAAAATATCCCAAGCGCTAGCCCCACCACAGTTGACGATAAAATTAGCATGGCGTTGTGCAACTTGCGCTTTGCCAATTTGGTAGCCTTTCAAACCCGTTTGTTCAATTAACCAGCCAGCGGCGTAAGGTTTGGGATTACGGAACACGCTGCCACAACTGGGCAGGTGATAAGGTTGAGTATTCAGTCGATGCTGTTTGTGCTGTTTAGTAGCTGCCAAAACTTGGGCTGGGTCTGCCCCAGGTTGAAGTTGAAAAGTGGCTTGGGTGACAATGCGATCGCTTCCTTGCAGATTCGAGGTGCGGTATCTGTAGCTCAACTGTTCTTTGCTAAGAGTTTCCAAAGTACCATTAGGTAAAATTACCTCAGCACTGACTAATATATCTGCGATACAACTATTATGTGCCCCTGCATTCATAACTACAGCACCCCCAATCGTTCCAGGGATACCAACAGCCCACTCGAATCCTTGCCATCCTTGCTCTGCTGCTTGCCATGCAATAGCTGGAATTGGTTCTCCTGCTGCTACAGTTAATCGACCTGTTTGGGTATCGAAATGGCTATGGCGCAGATGGCGAGTCACAATTACTAAACCTGATATCCCACAATCACTTACGAGCAAGTTAGAACCTGCTCCTAGTATCGTTACTGCCATATCATGTATTTTTGCATACTGAATACTGGCTTGCATAGCCTCTAGATTTCGAGGAGCAACACACCACTGAGCAGGTCCACCAACCCTGTAAGAAGTATATGCTGCCAGAGAGACTTGGGATTTAATAACGCAATCAGTACCAGGTAAATAAATTTCCTTAGTTTCGATGGAATTTTTAGATGTTAGTTGTCTGGTGTTTGTCAAGCCAGAAACTTTGCAGACATTAGCAACTGCCTGGGAGATAGTCATATTTTCTAGAATGAGCTAAATTTTGATGTTTATATGCCGTAAAAATACGACAACAGCGAGAAGCAATGTAACTATTGCTAGACGGACGCTATGAGCCTTGAGGGAAATAATCTTGCATAAAGCAGAGCTCCCTCTTATTGCCTAAGTCATCTTCCTTAGGAAGTTGCTTGAACTGGCGGGCATAGTGTCGCCATGACTTCGGGAATCACTTGATTGAGATTCCCTGCTCCCAGAAACAGTGCTAAGTCTCCACGGTGCAGAGTTTGCTGCAAGTACTCGCTAACTGAGGCTATTGGTTGGTATATCACCTGTGAGTGCTGCTTAGCCACTTCAAGCGCGAGTTTTTCACCACTGACTTGCCCCAGATCTGGCTCGCCTGCACTGTAAATGTCAGTGAGGACGACTAAATCAGCATGACTAAACGATTGAGCAAATTCCTCCAGAAAGGTGAGTGTGCGGCTATAGCGATGGGGTTGGAAGATCGCAACGACTCTCTGGTGTGATCTTGCCTGTAGGCGTGCAGCAGCGAGAGTAGCGCGAATTTCACTCGGGTGATGGGCGTAGTCGTCAATAAAAGTGATGCCATTAGCTTCACCCCGAAATTCAAAACGGCGTCTTGCGCCTTCAAAGCTAGCAAGACCCTTTGCAATTTCTCCAAATTCTAACCCCAATATCCGACCAACCGCCACTGCTGATAAAGCATTGCTGAGGTTGTGCTTACTTAGTAAGCGTACATTTAACACGCCCAGAGCCTTGCCTCTTTCCCAAACAAGAGCTGTGGTGCCATCCGCTCTATAATCTACGTTGGTGACGCTATAGTCAGCGCCAGTCTCAGGATACAAGCTGTAGGTAATCGTGGGTTGTAAGCGATCGCGTACCGTAGCGCAATCAATGCTGCCTATCAAAGTTTTACAGCCTTTGGCAAATGTCTGAAATGTTTCAACCACTTCCTCTAACGTGTCGTAGTGGTCAGGGTGGTCTAATTCTATGTTGGTAATAATGCCTATTTCCGGAGTATGTTTGACCAGCGATCCATCTGATTCATCTGCTTCTGCTACTAAATATCGACTTTCCCCGATTCGGGCATTGCCTGACCAAGCATTGACTTCTCCACCTACTAAAATCGTTGGATCAACACCTGCTTGGAGTAGCATATAGCCAATCATACTACTCGTTGTCGTTTTACCGTGAGTTCCTGCTACAGCAATGCTGTGATATTCAGCGATTAACGCTGCCAGTACATCAGACCGATGGAAAATTGGGCAACCCAATTCTAATGCAGCTTTGTACTCTAAATTAGTTGTGTTAATTGCTGTTGAACAAATGACTTGAGGCAGTTTTGCTTGCTCAAAAGCTGGTAATTCTTCTTGAGTGTTTACTACTACTCCATTAGGCTGAGAAAAAGAACGAAAGAACTCAATATTACTTGCCTCTTGCTTGCCAAAAATATGAGTTCCGATAGATTCTAATTGTCGGGTAATCTGGTTAAGACGAATGTCCGATCCTGATACTGGCAAATTGCGCTTTGCTAGCACATACGCTAGAGCAGACATACCTATACCGCCAATACCAATGAAATGGAATGGTCTACCACTAAAGTCTACAGTATTTTTCATTGATTTTTCCTCTATCACCACACCACAGAATCGTCCTAAATGACACGCGTATCATAACAGGAATTCAATTTTTACCGATACCACCTCTGTATACTTTTCATTATTTATAAGTTGATTTTTTCGCTCTTGTTTTTTCATTCAAATCGATTTTACCCTTGTTAGTGATTTTTTCTCTTTCTGAACAGATATATTATGTTTATTCTGAATATTTCTGCCAGATCGGGAAACAAATCATTGTAACTGAAAATACATATTTTTGGGTCATTTGCTACAACTTGCTACAATGGGAAATTGGTAGATAAAATTCTTTTGAATTGCATAAAGCTTGGACGTGAGTGGATGCAACGATTGGCAATTTTTGGTGGTACTTTTGATCCAATTCATTGGGGACACCTTGTGTTAGCACAGACAGCATTGCATCAAGTACCTCTAGAACAAGTCATTTGGGTGCCTTCACAAAAGCCTCCTCATAAACAGGCGGCTTTATTTGAACATCGAGTCGAGATGGTGCAACGAGCGATCGCAGACAACCCGGGATTTACTGTATCACTCGTTGACAAAAGCCGTGGAGCTTCTTATGCGATTGACACCCTGATAGAGTTGTCTGCTGACTACCCCAATACTCACTGGTACTGGATTGTTGGTTTGGATACATTTCAAACCTTACCTCGTTGGTATCGTGGACAAGAATTAGCACAATTGTGTGATTGGTTAATTGCACCCCGACTCCCAGGTGGTGAGAATATAGCTCAAAGTGAGTTAATCTGCAAGGAAGTGGAACAAAAACTGACACAACAGAGAGTCAGCATACAGTGGCACTTATTGCATATCCCTTTAGTAGGGCTTTCGTCAAGTCTCATTCGTAACCTTTGCCGCGATGCTCCCGAACAAAACCGCTCCTTGAGCGATGGCGCAGAGCACCCACTGAGTCCAGAGGTGCCGCTAGGCTTACACGATGCTCCCGAAGGGAGCCGCGCAAGGCGCGATGGCGCAGAGCGCCCGCTTCGCGATCGCCAATCAATCCGCTATCTAGTCCCAGAATCAGTCAGGCTTTATATTGAGGCTCACAACCTGTATACAAACGGGTAGGAAGAAAATATTTATTTTTTTGAGAATCTAACACTTTATAGTTATAAATACTCTCCCCTTTGCGGTATGATCTGGGTCATCAGTAGCATTTTGTAAGGTCTAAATATACAGAGGGCAAGACGCTGTGATTAGAGTTGCAATCAACGGTTTCGGGCGCATCGGGCGTAACTTTGCACGTTGTTGGTTAGGTAGAGAGAATAGCAAGATCGACCTTGTCGCGATTAACGACACATCTGACCCTAGAACCAACGCTCACCTGCTTAAGTATGACTCGATGCTAGGGAAGTTAAAGAATGATGACATTAGTGCCGATGATAACTCTATCATCGTTAACGGTAAGACCATTAAGTGTGTATCTGACCGCAACCCAGAAAACTTGCCCTGGAAAGACTGGGAAATTGACCTAATTATTGAAGCAACAGGGGTTTTCACTTCCAAAGAAGGGGCAACCAAGCACATCAACGCTGGTGCTAAGAAGGTGCTGATCACAGCCCCCGGGAAGAACGAAGATGGGACTTTTGTGATTGGCGTGAATCATCACGACTATGACCACGAAAAACACAACGTCATCAGTAACGCCAGTTGTACAACCAACTGCTTGGCTCCCATTGCTAAAGTGTTGCACGAGAAATTTGGTATTATCAAAGGCACGATGACCACCACTCACAGCTATACTGGTGACCAACGCCTGCTAGACGCGTCTCACCGGGATGTACGGCGGGCACGTGCTGCAGCGATCAACATTGTGCCTACCTCCACTGGTGCAGCAAAAGCTGTAGCGCTGGTACTACCAGATCTCAAAGGCAAGCTGAATGGTGTGGCGTTGCGCGTACCCACCCCAAACGTTTCCATGGTCGATTTCGTCATACAAGTCGAAAGACCCACTATTACTGAGGAAGTCAACCAAGCCCTTAAAGATGCCTCTCAAGGTGAACTTAAAGGCATTTTGGACTACAGCGAACTACCCCTGGTCTCATCTGATTATCAAGGTACTGATGCCTCTTCCGTTGTCGATGCCAACTTGACCTTTGTCATGGGTGGTGACTTGGTCAAAGTCATGGCTTGGTATGACAACGAGTGGGGCTACAGCCAACGAGTTCTTGACTTGGCAGAGTTAGTCGCCGAAAAATGGGTTAAATAGTCAACAGTCATTAGAGCCTTTGACTAATGACTAATGAACCTCTTGCAAAAGTCAATTTTATGAAAAAAAACCACAGATGGACACAGATGGACACAGATAATTTATTTGCGTTTATCGCATGCATCTGCGGTTTTAAATATTCATTAATCATACTTTTGCAAGAAGTGTAATGAGTATTGACTAATGATCAAAATGTTGAAATCCCCGACCAAGTTGTAAATCTTGATCGGGGTATTCTTGTGTTTGGTCATGCAAAATTACTGTTGACTCACCTGTAATTGTGCCGACAACAGCCGCGCCGTTGCCTATCTGTTGCACAAAAGCATAAGCTGGTTCTTTTGGCAAGCACAGTACTAACTCAAAGTCTTCGCCACCATATAAAGCATATTCCAGCGCTTGTTCTTTTGTCAGCCACTGATTGAATGCTGTTGGTAAAGGAATTGAAATGCGTTCTACGACAGCACCAACACCACTAGCACGGCAAATTTGTACCACAGCATCTGCTAAGCCATCACTGCTATCCATACCAGCTATACGGATTTGGGATGGTAAAGACGCGTCATGATGCGCCTCTAGAATTTCCCAGAGAATTGGTAAGACGTCTAGTCGGGGTAATGGTCTTTGGTGCGCCTGGATCAATGTTGCGCGATCGCTTTCACTGAGGTTTTGCCCTAATTCGGGATGCAGCAGCAATTTTAAGCCAGCCGATGAAGCCCCATGAACACCTGTGACAATTATGGCATCTCCCACTTTCGCAGTGTTGCGGCGAATGACACGTAACGGCGAAACTTGACCAAAAGCGGAAATAGCTATGGTCGTTGTGGGCGATCGCACGATATCACCACCGACTATTGGGGTATTGTACTGTTGCAGGCATTGTGTCATTCCCTGGTACAATTGCTCTACCCAACTGACGGAAACATCCCCAGGAAGTCCTAGCCCGACAGTAATTCCTAATGGGGAAGCACCCATTGCTGCTAAATCCGATAAGTTAGCAGCAGCAGATCGCCAACCTGCATCTTCTCCAGAAGTCGTAATTTCACTGAAATGAACACCATCAATTAACACATCAGTTGTCACTACCAGAGATTGCCCTGGTTCAGTAGGAACTACAGCAGCATCATCCCCGATAATTTCTGGAGGACAAAAGCGTTGTAACCTTTTTAAAAGACCTTGTTCTCCAATATCTCGAACTTGCAAAGAAGATAACTCACTGTTCACAAAAACTTGGCAATTCTCTCTACAGCGGTTTGTAACACGGGTGTGTCATGCACTAAAGCAAAGCGGACATATCCTTCTCCAGATTTGCCAAAGCCACCACCGGGTGAGGCGGCTACCCCTGTTTTTTGCACAAGCTGAGTACAAAACTCTACAGAATCTCGACTCCACGGTTCTGGTAACCTTGCCCAAACATACATTGTTGCCTTGGGAGTCGGAACATACCAGCCAATACGATGCAAAGCACCTACAAAGGCATCTCGACGTTGGCGCAAGGTTTCGACAGTGGCTGTGACCCCATTTTGTGGACCAGTTAAGGCAGCTATAGCGCCGTTTAAAATCCCTCGGTACTGATTAAAATCAATTGCTGCTTTGATTTTACGTAAAGCACCAATCAATTCGGCATTACCGATGGCATAACCAACACGGAAGCCGCCCATATTATAGGACTTCGAGAGGGTAAAAAATTCAATTGAGACGCTTTTATCTGGGTCAGCTTGCAAAATAGAGGGAGCAAGGGATTGGTATTTGCCTTTCCCTGTTTCCTGAAATACCAAATCCACGTAAGGAAAATCGTGAACTAGGACGAGATTGTGTTGCTGACAAAAAGCAACGGCTTCTTTAAAAAAGGATAAAGGTGCGATCGCGGTGGTAGGGATTGTGAGGATAGCTTAAGACCATCATCCGCGACTGTGCCAAGACAGGTGCGGGAATATCGGCAAACACTGGTAAAAAATCGTTTTCTGCCAGCATTGGCATTGCGTAAATTTGCCCGGAGGCGAAGTGAACTCCCCCATATGCGAGGGGTAACCCGGATCAAGCAACAGGGCATAATCACCTGGGTTGAGAACTGCTAGAGGTAAATGAGCCGTGCCTTCTTGGGAACCAATCAGGGGCAGTACCTCTGTTTCTGGATTGACACTAATACCAAATTTTTGCTCATACCAGCTGGCGGCTGCTTGGCGAAAGTCTTGAGTACCGTGAAATAGCAAGTAGCCGTGGGTACTTGGGTTGTACAGAGATTGGGCGATCGTCTCGATGACGTGCGCTGGGGGTGGTAGATCCGAAGATCCAAGTGACAAATCAATTAACTCTTGTCCTGCAGCCAAAGCCTTTGCCTTGGCTTTGTCCATATCAAGAAATACATTTGATTGCAGGGGTTGTAAACGCTTGGCAATCTGCATTTTTAGTCCTTTGTCCTTTGTTATAAGTCGTGAGTCATTTGGCAATTGCACAAAGGACTCATGACTCATAACTAATTACTATTTAAATGAGAATCTAACAGGCTGAGGAATTTGTCTTTGCTGATGACTCCTTCAGTGGATACCAAAAGTTTATCTCCTTGAAAGAGTCGCAGGGCTGGTACACCTTCTACCTGGTACTGCTTGACTGTGACCGGGTTAGGATCAACTTCCATTTTTACCACTTTGAGGCGATCGCTGTAGGTAGTGGCTGCCGAGTTTACCAGGGGTGACATCAATTGACAAGGTCCGCACCAGGAAGCCCAAAAGTAAACCAATACCGGTTGATTGGCTTGCAACACTTCCGTTTCAAACTCAGCATCAGTTATGGATATAACACCCTTACTCATGGCTATCTCTATCAGGTGGCATCGTTCATTCGTAGGCACACAAAATACTTTATCCCAATCTGTTGGCAGTCAACTACCTCAATTGACCGCGATTTGTGCCCAAGTCATCATACTAATGATTTGTGAGTAACCAAGCACTTATGCTTAATGAAGCAAAATCCCACAACCGAGTGGCGTGGGATTGGCTCAAAACTTGTTTGCTCAAAAGCCTACATTTGATCCAATTGCTTGCGTAGCGAATCCAACTCGGCATCAACCACTTCATTATTATTTGATTTTGGAGCAGTTGTTTGTTGGGGTAGTTGGGGCTGATTTGGTGAACCGCCAGGTAGCATTTGCGCTTTCATGGCTGCTAATTCATCATCCACATCGCTACTCCCTTCCAACTTGGCAAATTGGGTTTCTAAATTTGTACCTGTCAGTTCAGCTGCTGATTGCGCGCGCGCTTCTTGCATGAGAACTTTGTCTTCCATGCGCTCGAAAGCAGCCATTGCACCGCTGGTATTCATACCACGCACCATGCCTTGGAGTTGCTCTTGAGCTTTGGCCGCTGTAATCCGTGCTTTGAGCATTTCTTTCTTGGTTTTTGCCTCAGAAATTTTGCTTTCCAGCTGGATTAAGTTACGCTTGAGAGTTTCAACCTGAACAGTTTGCTGGTCAAGGCTGCTTTTGAGGGCATTACCAGTGTCGGTAAAAGTCTTCTTGCGCTCGAGTGCCTGTCTTGCTAAGTTCTCATCGCCTTTTTGCAATGCTAGTTGAGCATTTCGCTGCCACTTATTAATTTCGTTTTGGGCGTCATTATACTGTTTTTCAGTACGTTTTTGGGCTGCAATTGCCTGTGCAACGCCCTGACGCAGCTGTACCAAGTCTTCCTGCATTTCCAGGATAGCTTGTTCTAGCATTTTTTCCGGGTCTTCGGCTTTATTGACCAGGTCGTTGAGGTTGGCACTGACGACTCGCCTAATGCGATCAAATAATCCCATAACTCTGTTTTTCCTCTTGTGATTTACGCGCCTAGTTGGGCAGTTAGCTTTTTTACTATTTCATAGCTACTTATTTCAATGTAATCGTTCCGGTTTGGATTAGTCCTCCTCACCAGTTCTTATTTTTTAAGATACGCTCCAAATTGAATCATTGCCCAGTGTTCATAAATCTGGAGTTTTCGGTAGCTGTTGTCTTTTTTGTGATTCAGTAGAAAGTTCAGCCTTCATTGCTGCTAGTTCTGCATCAAGCTGATCACCCTCTTCCAAAGAAACAAATTGCTTTTGCAAATCATCTGTACTGGTAATAGAGATCGCTTCTGTTTGAGCCTCGAGCTGCAAAACTTTTTCCTCCATACGCTCAAAGGCTTTCATGTCCTCTATGCTAGAAGTCGCGCCCAACATTTCTTGGAGTTTATATGACGCTTCAGCAGAACGAGCGCGCGCAATATACATATCTTTTTTGGTTTTTGCTTCGGCAATTTTTTGCTCTAGCGTCCGCATATCCTGTTTCAGTCTGGCGACAATACCATTTTGTTGTTCTATTTGAGTGGCAAGTGCTTGTGCCGTTTCTTGGTAGGCATGGCGTTTGGTCAAAGCTTCGCGTGCTAAAGGTTCGTTGCCTTGTTGCAGAGCCAGTTGAGCGCGGCGGTACCATTCTTCTGCTGTAGACTGAGCATGAGCCATTTGTCGTTCGGTGCGCTTTTGGGTAGCGATCGCTTGGGCTACCGCTTGCCGCAATTGCACCAGATTCTCCTGCATCTCCAAGACAGTTTTTTCCAGAATCTTTTCTGGATCTTCCGCACTCACAACCAAACTATTGAGGTTTGCGCGAATCACCCGCCTTATACGGTCAATCAGTCCCATGTTAGACCCTCCATTCACGGTTAATTAGGAGTGTAAGGGGTCAAGGGGTTATGGATTAAGAAAATCTTTTCAATGATGATTTTTCTTTGATTGCTCACCTACACCCCTATTGATTCTCTTTCCCCTTTGAGCACAACTGCTCTTAAGGCTGTTGAATTCTCGCTTTCATGCCTTTTGCTTGTAGCTCTTGCAACAATTCTTGTGCTTTCTCTTTGCTCTTGAGGGCACCCAGATAAATAAATTTACCGTCGGCTGATAAATAAGCATCAGGAATAATTTGCCGTGCAGAGGCAAAACTGCGATCAGTTTGATTATCTATGATCACATGATAAAACCCATCTGCTGACGGTTTGATTTGTGTATCCGGCTTTTGTTGAGTATTCGATGCCGTCTGAGTAGGGTTCGTTGTTGAAGGCGGTGGCGAATTCAGTCCTAAAGGAGGCTGCACATTCGGTACTGTGAGTCGATTGGTGGGGTTTTGGACATTGATGTCAGGTAATGCTGTTGCTGTTGGTTGGGATTTAGGTTTTAAGCTAACGACATCATTTGGATCTCTCACCTCCGCAAACTCGTCAGTCGCTAAATTTGGATACTTAGGTATAGGCGAGAGAGTTGGTTGAGCTACGGTTTTAACATTCTTACCAGATTCGGCGGTATTTTCCGCAGTCGTTGGCGCATTTTGTGTAAACAATTTATTTAAACTAAATTGTGACAAGCTCTTAGGATTAAATGCTACATACCCTAGGGTAAGACTTGCTAATAAGAGTAGTAGCATCGAGCCAATGCCCAAGGGTGATAACAAACTGTCGTTAGAATGAGTGGGTTTCTGAGTTTTAGATTCTTCTGTTAAACTTCGCAGTAGTGCTTCAGACGATTCCAAATAGTCATTTGGTTGTTTGTCTGTGTCATCTTGTGATGCAACATTTTCGCTCTGGGTCTGACTTTGTTCCTTGATTCGTGTAGGCACAATACTGGCATTAGGCGCTGGTATAGTTTGCGCTTCGACATCAGTTGGTGTTGCTTCAGATTGTGGCTGTTGTGTTTTTGAGGAAACTGCTGTATCTGATTGGGGTTGTAACAAAGTGTCGGCTGCTGTCACTGATGCTGACACCTGATGTTGAGTTTCTGCTACAGATTTCGGCGTGTTGATTTTTGTTTCTGCGGTAACAAGAAGTTCCTCTTGCCCGACAGTCGGAATCGAGGTTTTTGGTGTTGCCAACCCAAATTTCTGGAGATTGTCTTCTAGTGGTGATTTTGTTGTGTCCGTTATTGAATGAATCCCAGTTAATTGTTGATATTTACTGCTTGTGGAAATGCCTACACGGGGTTGGCTGAATGTTCTATATCCAGTTCGTGTACGTCGATATCGAGTTAACTCTTGATCGAGTTGTACTTCCAAACTAGCCAGTGCTGCTGCTAGTGGTGGTTTCAACCCAGTTTTTTTGGAAGATTTCTCACCCGAATCTACTAGGGGGTTTTGACTCATAGCCTGTCTGCCTCAAACCTAGACTGCCGGATTAATCTAAAATACTAAAAATATATTTGTGCCAACAAGAGCGAAATTTATCATAGATATATTGCATAACTATGCTGCAATTTTTGCCAAGGTTGGCTAGATGTCGTTTAAATCAGTTAATGATATTTTAAAGGTTTTGGAAGCTCAAGCTGAATGGCAAGAGCAATCATTTCAACGCTTGCTTAAGTGTTGGGCTGAAGTTGTAGGACCAGTAGTAGCTGCTCACACTCTACCTTCGTCGATTGAACGGGATGTTTTGCGGGTGGGAACTTCTAGCGCAGCTTGGGCACAGAACTTAACTTTCGAGCGCCAGCGCCTACTTGTAAAGTTGAATGAAAAGCTGTCGATTGGTTTAGTCGATATTCGTTTTTCTACAGCCCTATGGCGGCGTCCTCAACAGACTCCCAAGGAACAACAAACAATCTCACTGCGCGAACATCCTAGTTACGTGGGTGATCAGATGAACGTAGCTCATGATGTTACATCCGCACCCGAGGACGCCAATGCTGCTTTCCAAGATTGGGCGAGAACAGTACAAGCGCGATCGCACGGTTTACCTCTTTGTCCTTTGTGCGACTGTCCCACCCCACTCGGCGAACTTCAGCGTTGGGGTGTCTGTTCTGTCTGTGCTGCTAAGCAATCTTTCACTCACGGTATAGGGGAATACAGGCGTTGATGGTTAACAGTTAACCGTTATCAGTCAATGCGCTGTTCCCACCCCTAGTGCGGGATGGGATCAGCTTACAGCGCTTTTCAAGTAAATAAACCACGGGGTAGAGGCTTCTAAAAGCCCGTGCCCCAACAAAAATTTGTGGTTCAATTAACTAAAAATAGGGAGATGCTACGCCTTACCGGCTTGGTATCTTGTCAAAAAAACAGTCACCCCTGATAACAACTTTCATTGCCACACTTATTAACTAGTCAACGAAATAAGGCTGGCTGTTTTTTTATTTTATTAGAGAATTACAACAAATAAATTATCGACTCTTGGTGGAGTGGGCATCCCAGAGCGCTTAGTTTATTGGATGCTCCCCAATCCGATCCCACAAGAAAAAGTTGGATATTTTTTTATTTGGAACTTCGTTAACCTATTAAAAAACTTTTGTGATTAGTCCGTAGATATAGGAATTTCTTCGCAAACCACTTGCTCTTACTAAAGATAGAATATTTTTACTTCTTTAGAAACTAGCTAATTCACTGTGTCATCACGCTTGATCTGTCAAAAGTACAGCCTAATTCTTTTTAAAAAGTGTCCCTAAAGACTGAAGTTCAAAGGCTAGTTAAATCGTTATCTTTGTAATTACCTTTGATCCCCATTTAGTTTCAGCCAAAATTTAGCATGCTTAACCTCCTGCAATTAATGTATCACTTTCTTAACAAAACAATTGAAAAATATGACACAAACATAAAGACATTCTAAAGTTAATTTTTTCCTTGGGATCGCTATAACCTAGTAGATACACGGGTTGTGGCTCAAATCCACAATTCTGTATAGACGCAAAATAAAAGATGAAAATTAGCCCTAAACGGCACTAAATATGAAACAGATGAAATCACTTACTTCTGCCTGTAAATATTGTCGTTATTACAAGCTAGAAGGGCGTCGTGGCGGGTTTTGCCAACAATTGGGAGCACCAGTGCTGGGTAATTGGAAAGCTTGTTCTTTGGCACTGCCACCGTTTGCTCCTTCTTGGGAAAATTTGGAAGATGTTTGGGCTTTGCCAAATGCAAAACCAGTCTTAGCTTCAGGTTTAAACAAAGCAGCGCTTGCTCCTGTGCAGGAAACCGCAACTACCAGCTGTTCTGAAAAGGCAAAGGTTGAGGCAGTACTAATATAGCCTTTCTTTGTCAAAACAGGAAAAGTGTAATCGCTGAAACACAATTTTAGTCTAGTTTTGAGCTCATTGGTTAATGCCTCTTTTCATTTGAAGTGAAATTAGACTTTTACCTTGTAAAGCGCGAACCTTTGACACTTAAGTTTGTGAAAATGCTGAAATCAGTTATCAGTTGGCAGTAAACAGTTATCATCTCATCCAAAAAATGTCTACTGAACTTAACAAATTCATCCGTGAACAAATAAAAAATCTTGTTGAAATCCTCTAACATCAGGTGTGAAAATGAATTGACAACTGATAACTGAACACTGTTTTAACGTTTATGGGTGTTAAAAACACAACACATAAAAAATCGCACCTTTGAGAAAAGGGGCGGTTTTTGTGTTTCTAAGGTAGCCAGGGATATTGACGAAAGTCAGGTGGACGTTTTTCTAGAAATGCTTGTTTTCCCTCTCTTCCTTCTTCTGTCATGTAATAGAGTAAAGTGGCATTGCCAGCGAGTTCTTGCAAACCAGCTTGCCCGTCACAATCGGCGTTAAATGCTGCTTTCAGACAACGAATGGCGATCGGGCTTTTTTCTAAAATCTCCTGCGCCCACTGAATACCTTCAGTTTCAAGTTGTTCCATTGGAACAACGCAATTGACTAAGCCCATGGACAGTGCTTGCTCTGCATTGTACTGTCGGCAGAGAAACCAAATTTCTCGCGCCTTTTTTTGTCCAACAACACGGGCAAGATAGCTAGCACCAAAACCCCCATCAAAGCTACCAACTTTAGGACCAGATTGTCCAAAAATGGCGTTATCAGCAGCGATGGTGAGATCACAAATCAAGTGAAGGACGTGTCCTCCACCAATTGCATACCCAGCGACAAGGGCAATCACTACTTTTGGCATGGAACGAATCAAGCGTTGCAAGTCCAACACGTTCAAACGCGGTATGCCATCATCGTCTACATAGCCAGCTTGTCCGCGTACGCTTTGGTCGCCTCCAGAACAGAAGGCGTATTTGCCATCAGTGTGTGGACCAGCACCAGTAAATAGAACAACGCCGATACTGGTATCTTCGCGGGCGTCGCAGAAGGCGTTGTACAGTTCAAAAACGGTTTTGGGACGAAAGGCATTGCGTTTGTGGGGACGGTTGATGGTAATTTTGGCAATGCCATCAGTTTTGTGGTAAAGAATGTCTTCGTAGGTTTTAGCAGTTTGCCAGTTAATTTGCATCGCGAAAAAGTATTTACTTCAGCTTAAAAATTTTATCGTTGGTCAGGTATACGCATACCTATGATATGTACGGCGATCGCCCAAGGGACAGTGGCAAAGCCAATCGCACAGAATTCTATCGTAGGGTGGCACAGCGCTATCTAATATATGTGTCACGATTGCAGTACAAGTCAGAAAAGTTTCTTATGGCACAGACTGAAACTCATAACCACCTGCAAGATGACCTCTTTATTGAACCAGAAAAAGACCGACTAGGATATGCGCCCTTCGCCAAGCATTTGGCAGACAGTATTTGCAAAATGACCGTTACTGAAGGGTTCGTGATTGCAGTGTACGGTTCTTGGGGTTCCGGGAAATCAACACTGTTGAACTTTGTAGTTCATTATCTCCAGCAAAAGCCTGATGAGGAGCAACCAATCATCGTTCCCTTTAGTGCTTGGTTGTTTACTGGAAACCAAGACATTACAAGGCGCTTTTTTGACCAATTACACAGCGTTTTAACCTCTGTAACATATGTACCCAGAGGCTTGAAAGAGCGAATAGCTGGTTTTGCTAAAGTTATTTCTGAAATTCCCCTGCCTTACGCTCAAGCTGGCAAGGCAGTAGCAACATTATTTAACGATCAGGAGAAGGAAGCTTCCGAGTTAAAAGAAGAAGTTGAACACACAGTGGTGCAGCAGCAGCGGCGAATAGTCGTTGCAATTGACGATATTGATAGGCTTCCTGCAGAGGATATCAAGCAGCTATTTCGCATTTTTAAAGCGATTCCGAATTTTACTAATGTTGTCTATCTTCTCGTTTTTGATAAAGAAGTTGTTAGCAAAGCACTTTGCGAAACTAAGGAGGCATCACCACAAGCATATTTGGAGAAAACCATTCAAGTTGCTTTTGAGTTACCTTCTCCAGATAAAACTTCACTTCGTCGGCTACTTTTTGAAAAACTCGATAGTGTTCTGATTGGCACACCAAAGGACGGCGAGGACGCTAACTCCAGTCAACCGTGTGATGAGACAAGTCCAAGCGCTGAAGAACCAGAACTTCAGGAGGTTCCTGACTTGGAGGAGGCTGATGTGGAAAACCCATCCACCCCGCTGGCTGAGGTATTTGAGCAAACCTACTGGAGCAATGTTTACTTTCAAGGAATAGACCACTTCATTACTAACCTCCGCGACATTGTTCATCTGACTGACACCCTAACAATGACATATCCGGTAGTGAAAGGCGAAGTGAACCCAGTAGATTTTATTGCTTTAGAATCACTGCGGGTTTTCTATCCAATGGTATATGACATAATTCGTAAAAACCAAAACTATTTTGTAGGAAAAGTAGATTATTCATTAGATGAAATAAAAAAGTTCCATAATTCTTGGCTTGCCCAATTGCAAGATAAAGATAAGCAACCTGTTAAAAATTTGCTCAAAATTATTTTTCCTAAATTACAAGCTGTTTGGGGAAAAAGATATTATTATGAACAACAAGAATTAAAGTGGCGAAGCCAACAGCGTGTATGCTGTTGCGAAATATTTCCTATCTACTTCCGTTTAACTTTATCAGAACCTGATTTATCTAATATTCAGATTCAAGCCATTCTTGCTTCATCTTGTGATGCCAAGCTATTTGGAAAGAAACTTATAGAATTGTCTGATCAAATACGTCCTGATGGTACAACTCAAGTTAGGGCATTTTTAGAAAAACTTGAAAATAGCACGCTCAATGAAATTCCAACTGATTGCATTCCCTCAATTGTGGAAGCTTTCTTTGATGTCGGAGAAGAAGTGTTGTGTTCTGACGATGAACCTCATACCACAATGTTTGATTTTGGCAATGAAATTAGGATTCATCGTATCATCTTACGGTTGTTATGCCGTCTTGATGAAGCTGCACGGTTTGAAGTGTTAAAAACCTCAATGGCTCAAGGAAAAGCATTATCAATAATTACAAAAGAATTAGAATATTTAAATGAGCAACAAGGTGAGTACAGTTCAGATATATTTAACCTTCAAGATGAAGACTTAATTAGCACACAACATCTGAAAGAACTGGAAGAAATTGTTGCTAAAAGAAAGCAGGCATAAAATGTGTATTGATATTGAGCCATGCGCTAGCGATCGCTTGTATATATAGCACTTCTTGTTTGGATGAAGTAATTATTTATCTGTGTCCATCTGTGTCCATCTGTGGTTCTTATTTCTTGATGTATTGCACTCAACTCTCGAACCGCTATAGTCGGTTGCATGGGCGTTGTTATGCTGCATCTGGAGCAAGACAGCCTATTCCCAATATGAGCAAGCACTATTTGTCAAGCTACACTTGACGCTCCTGTGGTCAAGAATGTAAAGTGATACTTGACGACGAACAGACGAAGCTATGAAAAACCGACTGAAAGAACTTCGGCAACTGCACCAATGGTCACAATCTGACCTAGCTAGAGAATTAGGAGTCAGTCGTCAGGCGGTCAATGGTTTTGAATCCGGCAAGTTTGACCCTAGCCTGGACATGGCTTTCAAAATTGCCAGCTTGTTCAACGTTGCACTTGAAGAGGTTTTCATCTATGAGGCAAACAATTCTATGCAAACACTTGTTGAGCGATTCAAAAATTACTTTGGTTTCGAGTTTGGTTTCGAGAGGTTCACTGAAAAGGCAATCAACGCGATTAAGTTTGCAAGAAATGAGGCAGCACGTTCACACAAATCACAAGTCGAGCCAAAACATCTGCTTGCTGGCTTGTTGGCTGATCCAACCACAACAAGTGCTCGTTTACTTCGAGCAAATGGCTGCCAGGTGAACATCGAAACCAATGAACATTCTTTTGAATCCCGTGAGAATTTAAAATTTAATCCACAGAGTAATTTCGTTCTAGAACTAGCCTTGCAAGTCGTTCGGCTTCAGGGTAAGAAGTCGATTGGAACTGAACATCTTTTGTGGGGTTTACTCCGTCTAGGTGAAACAGACAAGACTACTCTGAGTGAACTGTTTCAACGATATGAAATTGATCTCGAAGCCG
>NZ_JBAHYJ020000058.1:0-19240 GCF_036697665.2 Scytonema sp. PRP1
GATACGTATCGGCAGACAATGATTGATTTTAGAATTTAGATGTTTGGCGTTAAATTTCTTGCAAAAATCCGGTTTAAGAGTATTTGGAACCGCAGATACACGCCACGCAGTTAATTTATCTGTGCGCATCTGTGTTGATCTGTGGTTTAACAGCACTGAGTGTCTTCACAGCAGCCAAGATCGTCTTCACTTTCTGAACAAGAATGATGCAAGTCTGGGTGGTTTATTTTGATCTTGTTCATGCCACCACTCTTTGAAGTTCTCAAGCATGAAACCATGATTTTTCGCTGCATACAAAAAATATGATATGTGATGCACAAATGCTGGGATTTCAATGACCTCTTGATTTTCCTTAAAGCGATTAAAGCGTTTATCTAAGAAACATAGCCGAAAAGTTAAATGTTCCCAAAATCGGAAAAAGTCAGCTTTTCAATTAGCAAGACTACATCGTCGCATTAAAAACCAACGACGAGATTTTTTGCATAAAACTTCGACACAACTGGCAAAAACCAAGTCAGTGATTGTCATCGAAAACCTCAACATTAAAGGAATGCTAAAAAATCATTCTCTAGCGCGTCACATTATTGATGCCGGTTGGGGGGAATTTAGGCGGATGCTGGAATATAAAGCAGCGTGGTATGGTTCGCGAGTTGAATTAGCACCACGATTTTTTGCTTCCAGTAAGACTTGCTCTTGTTGCGGTTATGTGATGGCAGAAATGCCATTAAATATACGTTGTTGGACTTGTCCAAATTGCCACACGACTCATGACCGTGATGTGAATGCCGCTAAGAATCTTTTAAATTTGAGTACCGCAAGTTCTGCGGGAATTAACGCCTGTGGAGATTCCTCTAATGGGATAGTGGTTGATGCCACTATTAGTTATGAGTCGCTGAAACAGGAAGCAACAAGTGGACGAGATATTTGTCCATAAATTGTGGAACGGTATCACACGTATTCATTATTGCTATTTCACCGCTCAGTTACAGAGTGTGATGGTAACTGCTGCTGCTGCCGCTAGTGCCGCTATTGTCCGAACGTGGTTCCAGAATGTCCAATTGCTAAGGTATCTAGCCCATAGGTTTGCGCCCTCTGTGCTGTCTGGTTTGGCGATCGCCAGCGCATCATTTAACGGCACATTGAACACGAGCGTCACCCCAACGGTGCCAATGAGATAGAGCAGGCTGCCGACAAGCAAGTAGGCAGCACCATGTTGATGCCACTTTAACACTGAGGAAACCGCTAGAAAGATGCAAGCCGCAGTCGTTCCGAAGAGCGCCACCATGAACAACGGATTGATCGCCGTGATATTAATGGATTGCATGGCGGCAATACCCTCCTTGGACGGGAGTCGTGTAAGGGCATTCATCACGAAAGTCGAGAAAGCAAAGAAGACGCCAGCCACTAGCCCACAACCTAGTGCCGAGAATAGCTTCAATGCGAAAAGCAAGTGATTTGTGGTTACCATAAAGCCTCCTGTAGATTACCGCCTCAATCCTATGCCGCCTACGCTACCCTTTTCTTTCGTTCTTACACTCATTTTGTAGTATATTGTAGTATTATAAGAGAACCCGATCATCTCATCAAGCAACAAGTGTTCAGTTTTGCTGCCAGATGCAGTACCTTGCCTTGGTACAGGCGAAATCGCAACTGTTGATGATGTAGTAGTTAGGTGTCAGTGCAGGTTTTGGGCGGCGTTCTTGTTGAATATGCACAGTACCTACGAAGTTTAGACCAAAGCTAAACTTCGTAGGTACTGTCAAACCAAGTAAAGGGATAGCACAACCGGAAGGGTTCTGGCGAACTTCTTAACCTGCTGCCACCCGACAAACATAAATTCACTTTCACTAGAAAATACGGTTAATAAGTCAAGTTATGACCTTTAAAAAACAGCCATTTGGTCTATATCCATAGGGTGAAATTTGACTGACTAGTAATACAATCTTGGTGTCCTCACATCCGGAAGTTTATGCAATTTTTTACACATGGTCGCCGCTGGTTATTCCTGACGCTTTTTGTCATTGCAGTTATTGCAGCGTGTACGGCAATGCCTGGAAAACGCGCTCAGCAAGCGATACAACACAGTATGGTCATTTTCGTTGCCGATGGGCTGCGTCCGACTTCGATAAATGCTACCGATACTCCAACTATGAACGAGATACGGGAACGAGGAGTCAAGTTTTCCAACAGTCACTCTTTATTTCCTACCTTCACCACCGCTAACGCTTCGGCGATCGCCACTGGTCACTACTTGGGCGATACAGGTGATTTTAGCAATACCATCCAAGTCAGCGCTCCGGTCAAAAGTGCCAAAAACAGCCTAGTCCCCTTCTTGGAAAACAATGCCGTTCTCAAGGAAGTTAACAAACAGTTTGGTGCTAACTTCCTCAACGAACAAACTCTGCTAGAAACCGCAAGAAAAGCAGGTTTCAGTACAGCGGCTGTCGGAAAAATCGGACCAGTTTTGATTCAAGATGTGACGTTGCAAAAGGGCGAACCAACGATCATTTTTGATGACGCCACCGGCACGCCGACGGAAATTTCTCTGAGTTCTGAAGTTACACAACTGCTTGCCAAAAACTCATTGCCAACAGCAACGCCATCGCGGGGAGAAAACGGTAATCATGGGGACAGCAAGACTCCAGGTACCAAAGTTGCAAATACAGTTCAGCAGCAATATTTTGCCGATGTCACGACTAAGGCAATCCTGCCACTTTTCAAGCAGCGGCAAAAACCCTTTGTGCTGGTTTTTTGGTCTCGTGATCCAGATGGTACACAGCACAACCACGGCGACAGCCTCAACCAACTCGTTCCTGGTATCAATGGTCCCACCGTCCAAGCAGCCCGCCAGAATGTTGACAAGAATCTGGCTCAAATTCGCACTGCATTAAGGGATTTGGGTTTGGAAGAGACGACAAATATATTCTTGACTGCCGACCACGGATTTTCGACTATTAGTAAGGAGAGCAAAACCAGTTATGCGGCAACACTTTCTTACCCGGATGTGCTAAAAGGTTTTTTACCAACTGGTTTTTTGGGAATAGACATAGCGCATGAATTAAAGCTATCTATGTTTGACCCAGATAAGAACAGTGCTCCACTTTATCCTAATAAAGGGCAGACTTCTAGAAACAGTATCATTGGTAAAGACCCCAGGAAACCAGATGTCATAGTTGCTGGTAATGGTGGTTCTGATTTGCTCTATCTGCCTAATGCTGCAAACAAAAAAGCCACTGCGAAAAAGATTGTAGATATGCTGCTAAAGCAAGACTACATCAGCGGCTTGTTTGTGGATGATTCTTTGGGAAAAATTCCTGGGACTTTATCATTAGAGGCGATCGCTCTTCGAGGAGCCGCACGGACTCCTAAACCATCTATCTTAGTAAACTTTCGCTCCTTTGACACAGGTTGCGGCAATCCCACAGCCTGTGGTGTGGAAATAGCAGATACAACGTTGCAGCAGGGACAAGGAATGCATGGAAGCTTTAGTCGTGCTGATACTTACAACACAATGGCAGCAATTGGACCTGACTTTAAACAGGATTATGAAGATGTGGCTCCCGTAAGTAACGCAGATGTAGCACCAACCTTGGCGAAGGTACTGAATCTAAAGTTGTCTCCTCAGGGTAAGCTTGTTGGTCGAGTGTTAAGTGAAGCGCTCCTCAGTGGACCTGATAACGTTCAGCATAAGTCTTTTACCCTGAAATCCCCATCTGCTGCTAATGGTTTGCAGACAATCCTCAAATATCAAACAGTAGGAAAAACTCGCTACTTTGATGTTGCTGGGTTTCCAGGTCGTACCCGGACTGTGATTAGAACTACATTATTTAATTAGGGTGCATTAATTCATATTTTGTTTAGCGATATGCCAGCATAAACACTTCGACCTACGTATAGACGATTTTCCACTCATATTCTAGGGTTTTCTGTTTCGGGACCAATTTGAATCCCCAGAGAACCCTAATTTTCTGTCTTGGAATCAATCCCCAGTGCAGCATAGCTGTGTGTTAACTGTTCCCAGAGCGCGTTTATCTGCTGGTAAGCGTCTTCTTGAGAGAGCTTTCCCAGAGTCTGTAAGTTGCAAATGTAGCCAACTCGTGTTGCAAATTCTTGTAAGTTAGCGTTGAATACCAGAGCCTCTGGCGTGAACTGACCGTGGTAACTTCGCTTCTGATAGAGAAAGGTATGTTTATCTATCTGCTCTTGCATAATCCACCTCTTGTCTATAAAATTCCTCTTCTTTGTATGCCAAAATAACGATAAAAACAAATATTCTTTTTTTTCATTTAATAAAAAAAAATTATTTGAATGATACTACTTAAGTAGTATCATTTATTGCACTCAATATAATACCAATATCTGAAAAATAAATTATGGTAAATTTTGGAGAATTTTCCGGTTTTGGGTGAAAGTTACCCTTATAGATTTGTAGTCTCGCGATTTGCGACACTACAAACCCAAAACAACCAAACCAAACGATGAGGCAGATGTGCATGGCAAGTTTGAAACATCAATCAATAGCCGTAGTTGGGGCGGTGCTTTCTACCTTGGGAACAGCAGAATTAGCAGGGGCAATAGTTACTGCTGGTGATCCACAAAATTACCAGGTTGCCCCTGGAAATTTCAGCGGTGTTGTATCAATAAATACTTCAGTTGATCTCTGCACTGGTTCCTTGTTAAAAGGGGGTTTACATATTCTCACAGCAGCCCACTGCATCACAGACAAAAATGGTAAATTTAATACCAGTATTTTGAATAAAACAAATGTAACTTTCAAATTGCCTACAGGTTCAGTCTCAATACCCGTTGTTGACTATTTTGTGCATCCTGGGTACGATAGTATTTTTTACAAAGGTAACGACATTGCTGTTTTGCGACTAAGTGCGCCAGCACCCAGCCAAGCTCAACAATATGACATTTATCGTGCTCAAGATGAAGTCGGTAAAATTTTCACGGAAGTAGGATACGGCTACATTGGTAGCGGAAACTTAGGAGAAAATACTCAGAGTAATCTTTCCCATCAAGGTTACTCTGCAATGAATAAGTTTGATGCCTTGGGTGATATTACTAGTCCACTGTTTCAGCAGCAAATTCCTGGATTTACAGGCATCATCCCTGGAAGTCAATTGTTGTTTGATTTCGATAGTGGCTTATCTGCGAATGATGCTTTTGGCACTCACTTTGGTATCAACGATTTGGGCTTGGGAACCAATGAAGGCAATATAGCTGGTGGTGATTCAGGTGGACCTGCATTTATTAATGATTTGGTTGCTGGTATTGCTTCCTACAGCTTTAGCGATGCATTTCTTTTCCCAAACGGGATCCACACAGATTTGGATAAGACAACCAACAGCAGTTTCGGTGAATTTACAGCAACAACACGGGTGTCTAATTATGCCCCATTTATTGATGATGCAATTGCTGGTAAGGTCGCCTCTGCTATACCTATTCAATCACGGTCAACGACAAACTCGTCAAGTGCGAAATTGCAAAGTGTTAAACTGCGGCAAGGTACAGACCAAACTCTAAAAACGATTCCAGAATCTACCTCTATACTCGGAATGTTAGCGTTTGGCACTGCTGTTTGTTTTCTTAGAAAGGGTCAAAAACGATTGGCGAGACGCAACTGTTAAGTAGCTTCCTTTCTTAAAAAATATCCAACTTTTTCTTGTGGATCGAGAGAAGTCTGAGGGTCCGTCTCCTCCGGAGTGCGTTCGCTCGTCACGGAGGAGACTCAGAACTTCGGGCATCCCGGAATGCCCAGTTTATAGGACGTTCCCCAAGCCCCGAAGTTCCGTAAGCGTTGCTCCTCCGCATTCTCTGAAGATGAGAAGAATCGTACAGCGCAAGCAATCGCAGGAGCGTTGAGTGGAGCACGGCAGGATATCCAAATGCGGCAACTGTGCCACTTCTTCCGGGCTGATATGGATTACGGTCGGCGCGTTGCTCAAGCGTTGAACATTGAGATTGACCCCGGTATGGTGCAACAGAACCAACAGAACAATCCTCAGCCTGTAACAGCCTAAATAATGGCGATGGCGCAGAGCGCCCGCCTCTTCGAGGCGATCGCCCGAACGACAACAATTTTTCCGTAAACTACGGTAAAACATTGGAAACAGGCGATGGGCAAAGCCTCGCCTTGTCCTGTCGGACACGCTTCGCGCCGAGAGAGCCTGTCCGCAGGACTTACGGGGATTCCCCTTTGGGCACTGCGCTCCGCGCAATCGCATTCCTGGACAGGCTTATTTGATTCATTTGTGTCATGCAACGAAATAGCTCAAGCCTGAAATGCTGCATACTAGCTAATTGATAATTTCTAATTACCACAATTAGCCAAGAAGAGTTTTAATACTTTTCGGTTAAATGGTAACCATCACCCCTACACATAACCGTAAGAGCGATCGCATAATAAAATTGTAAGAACAGGTGTACATAGCAGCAGTCACTTAGATAAACAGTATTTTAATCGGGGTTGCTCTGATTAAAACAGTTGCAGCCAGTCAGAGAAAATACTCGTATGATTTTTTAGCAAACGTGTAAGGATTACAGATAATGCAAGTTCTAAAAAGATCCATCAAACCAGAAATTTATATATCGTTCCTCCACATCTACCCAACCACTTGGGGGACTGCTGGTGATATCTGTTTAGTCCGTCAATCTGTAGCTAATTCAAGTGCATCGAAGTTCGTAGGTCACAAACTTCAACTAGCACTCCCAAAAGGCATAGAGCGCGATCGCTTAGTGGGCGTTCCGGTGATGAAAGTTGCAGGTCATGTGAGCGAGGGACATCCTAAAGATCCGCACTCCGAATGGGAGGTTTATGAAGGTGTAGATAGAGAAATAGCGATCGCGGCTTTAAAACCTTGGGGCTTCAAATTAATTGACTCTAATGCGGCAATCTGATCAAAGTCCCCACCGTCAGCGAACAGAACATATTTTTCAGGTCGCGTAGGATGCGTTAGCGCTAGCGTAACGCATCTATCAAACCAACTCCCTCACCCATCCTCAATATTTATTGCGATTTCCGGTGCTTGCATCTCTCCCCAATCTGCCGCATAAATGCCCTGTGCAACAAAGCGATGAAAACTGGAATATGCCCATTTACTAGGTGCAGAACACAATCCATGTTTAACTGGATTGTAATGGATGTAATCACAATGCTGGACAAAATCTGCCTCATCACGAATCCAATGCTCCCAGAATCGTCGCTGCCAGAGGTTGCTTTTCTGCCGCTTTTGCCGTGAGTCATTAATGCTGGCATCAATTGCTAAGGTGCTTGTTCTGTGTTTCGTAACGTAGGTTTTGATAAGGGTTTCAGCCTATATAGAAGAAGTCCAAACAGTACCTACTTGAGAGCGATCGGCTAATGGTGATTCGTGGAGTAAAACGTTGATGTCCCAGAAAGCTATTGCCTAGAGATTACTCAGAGTCTATTTACTGAATAAACTTGTTGAGTTCCTGAACTAACAAATGCACTGTTGTTGATGGATTGTCTTTGGCTGGAATGTGAGGATCATATTGTTTAATAAGATTTTCAGCATTTCTAATAGCAATAGATTGCTTCTCAAATAGCTCATCATAGATAGTTTCGCTATTCTTCTGATATGTCCGACCAAGTAAAGAAGTTAACTTTCTAAGATAATCACTTCGAGGGATACCAGTATTGAGAAATTCAAAATGCAGAACATACCATAGTTCAAACGCTTCATTAGAATAAGCGACTTTAAACCCTTGAGTGTCAATGAGAGTCGATGAGATGGTTCAAATTTCCGATATATGGAATGGCACCATATCTACCTTTAATATAATCACTCTCAAATGACGCATCGTTACGTATTTTGTATTCTCCTAAAGAGTACAAATCGGTTGCACCATATCTATTCTTTTCAACAAACCAAATCTGATCCCTACGAAAAAGCTTATTGCTCAGCAAATTGGTATCGTGAGTCATGAATATTAACTGAGCATTACTTGGATTCGTTTCGTTGGAATTAAATAATTCAACAATTGCACGGCTGATCAAAGGATGAATTCTAGCATCGAATTCATCAATTATGAGAACTTTACCATCTTTCAGTGTGTTAACAAGAGGTCCTGCCAAAGCAAAGACTTTTTGAGTTCCCTCAGACTCTTGCTCATCTAAATTAAACAGAGCTATAGATACATAATTTCCTTTTTCATCAAATTTTTGGTGCATGGTTT
The DNA here is from genome assembly GCF_036697665.2 of Scytonema sp. PRP1. NCBI lineage: Bacteria > Bacillati > Cyanobacteriota > Cyanophyceae > Nostocales > Scytonemataceae > Scytonema > Scytonema sp. PRP1. The sequence goes on from NZ_JBAHYJ020000058.1 coordinate 8,203, forward strand.
GAATCGATGTTGCTTTTGTTCCCCCATTTTTTAGAATAAAGTTCTTTATTTCATCTGGTAGATCATTAGGTAAAGAATCAACAGTAACTTCACTTTCTTCTACCTTGACATCGGCAAATCCCAAATCTAATTTTTTGAGCAACTGAATAATTTCATTTTTATTTTTGTTATTCATTAAACAATTAACTGTGTATTTACGATAACCTCTATCATCTAAACCAGAGACAAGCTTGACTCTATTTGTCAGCCAATCCAAGATTTTTTCTGCAAGCTTGACATTAAATTGAGCAGATACAGACAAGAAGAGGGCATTATGTCTTGTTTTCTGCTGAATACCATCAGCTTTATATGTTTTAGAAACACTAATATTGTCTAGCTTGCGCTCAAAAAGTTTAGTTTCTCTTGATTTAGGGACATAAAATAACCATTCAGAGACAACTTTGTCACGAGTTGCCTCGAATCCATATCTATATCTCTTGCCATTCATTAAAAATACTATTTCAAAAAAAGATGGTTTAGCTTCGGTTTCAGTGCTGAGCTTAAATGGCTCAACACCTATCTTTTCCGTGCTTTGAGTCTCTTTAGAAGAATTAATCATGAACCATCTCATGAAACCTAAAGCTTTAGTCAAGTTACTTTTACCACTAGCATTTGCACCGTATATTGCGGCGCTCTTAAGTAGTTTAAGATCATCATCTACTTCAAAAACATTGTTTTCATCGAGCTTTTTGTCTTTTGCGACAAGGTTAGCTGCCACCATGCTAAAGGTGACTTGCTCCTTAAACGATCTGTAGTTGCCGACACTAAATTCGATAAGCATAGCATCAAGTTTAGCCTTAAGACAGAAATATGTGAAAAAATCGCAATTTCCTGCCTTAAGGATAGCAATAATTGGGTGAAGATGCTAAAGTGTAAGACTGTATATTATAGTATATTTGTACTATTTTTGAGGTATGCGGCATAATAGACGCCTGCGCAGTGAGGGTCTGTCTAATAAGAGTTAAACCTATAAGTCTAGAGACTATGAATTCATCAAAGAAAACTTTAGAAAATAAACTCAGTGAACTCGAAACATTTTCTGGTATTTCCGAGCACGAAATTGAATCAGAATTAAGAAAATTGAGAGACGCTGATATCAAAGAAGCTCCCTGCCACGAATGGATATATGAACTATTGGCTTTTTCTTTTTCTGAGAACTACACAGATCAAAAAACTAGCTGGGGCACATATTTTGGACCAACGATGGTCAGGCAAACAGATGATGGAAAAATGATAGTAAGCCCGAGCATCCAACGGGTTGACGAAAAGGCAATTGCCTACTGGAATCAAAGGTCTCAATCAACGAATAATCCTCTTTTACAAGCGCGATATGCAGGATTAGTATGGGATCTATCCGAAAAAACGACTGGTAAAAAGCCTCATTATTCTGCGGCGGTTAGATGTTGTGAAGCACTTCTTAAAATCGCTGAAGATAAAATCCATAAGTATAATGTTGACGTTATTCAAAAACTTGAACGTGCTTTGTTTATCGCTACTTCATTGAAAAATCAAAAGCTAATCGAGAACGCCAAACAAACAATTCTAAATTATGAACGTTTTGTCGCCGAAGACTCTAAGCCAGGTCTATGGGGATTTAGTTTTGACCTACTTGTTGGTAACGGGAAAGTTAATCTTTCTGGCGAGGAGGAGAAAGAGATAGTTGATACCCTCGAAGCTAGATTGCAAAGACTTAAGAACGGTAAACCTCGGGTATGTGAATATGCTGCCGAACGACTAGCTCGCTATTACCGAGCAAAAGGTTTGGAAGAAGAGTGCTCTCGTGTCATCAGAACCTTGGGGTGTACTTTTGAAAGCGCTGCTAATAATGCAGCACCGTTGGCTGCATCTTCTTGGCTGGAGCATATGCATCATGTTTATATACAGTTCAACCTCGCAAATGATGCGGAGCGTGTTGCGCGAACTATCCGAGAACTTGGTCTAAAAGTACGGGATGATATGAAAGCAGTATCCCATGAAATGGAGATTTCTCGTGATGAATTCGAAGCCTACGTTGAGCAAATGTTAGATGGTGATCTTGAGCAAGCGCTTGCACGTATCGTCATCCGATATATTCCTCGACGTGGGGAGATTGAGAACCAACTATACGATCTTGCAAAACAAGCTCCACTTAGTTTTCTATTCGCAAAGCAGATAACGGATCACCAAGGACGAGTGGTTGCAGCGGTAGGTTCCCTAGAAGATGACTTAGATGGGAATGTGGTAAACCAAATGTCTCAAAATATGGCTAGCTCTGTAATATTTCTAAGTTCAGTTTTAGATGAAGCAATAAGAAAATTTAGTCTCAATTGTGAGGGAATAGTTAATTATCTATTTCAAGCACCAATTTTCACTTCTAATCAAAAGGTATTCTTGTCAAAAGGTATTCAAGCATACCTGGAAAAAGATTACATGATAGCTGTTCACTTGCTTATTCCACAGATTGAAGCAGCAGTAAGAAACCTTGTGGAAATGTCTGGTGGTGCAGTTCTAAAGCGTGGACGTGGAGGTGGATTTCATGTTCGAACACTTGATGAGATTCTTCGAAGTGAACAAGTAATCCAATCATTGGACGAAGATGGATCTCTCTATTTCCGAGTAGTTCTGACAGATCAGCGAGGCTGGAATATCCGAAACGATGTTTGCCACGGGTTGTCTTTGCAAGATCACTTTTCAAAAGGTGTTGCTGATAGGCTCATTCATATCCTTCTTGTATTGGCACAATTAAGGATAAGAGAGGTCTAACAAGTCTGTGTAGCAGACAGCCAAAAGCCCCTACTGCTGAGTTTGAGAATATCTGCCGACATTCAGTTACACCGTTAGCGCGATCACCAATGCCGTTTTTGCTAACAGCGATCGCACCAGAGGATCGTTCATTGGCTGGAACGTACGCACTGGTTCAACTGAAATACTTGGTTAAAAAGTTGTATCGGTTAGGATAGAAGAAAACTGCTTTCGCACAACCATTGATTATGCTGCGAGAAAAGCTCAAGCAAGAACTAGACAAGCTAAACGAGGAGCAACTCAAGAAGATTGCTGATTTTATTGCTTTTATTGAGTTTCAAGCTAAGCAAGTCGAATCATCTACTCCTTTGTGGCAAAGCATAACCCCAGTGGAACGGGCTAAGGAATTTCGCGAGTGGGTTTCTCAGCTTCCTAAAACCAACCTGAGCCTTTCTGATGAAGCCTTCAGCCGCGAAAGCATTTATGAGGAATGACCAAATACCTGCTTGATACCACTGACACAAATTTTTTTAACCTAAACTTCAGCTTTAGAACTCAGCACCAAAATCTTTATACCGTCCGCTACAACACGATTGTTCTGCCGTGACTTATGACTTGTTGCTGAAGAGCAGTGGGGTAGCCAATAACAAGCTGAAGCTTTATGCAAGAGTGAGCGCAAAGATGGGTGTTGCTGCAAGCAGTTCTCTGGCATAATCTAAATTAATTTTTAGTGCAGACACAGACTCCAATTGGTTGGTTACCTCCAACATACTGAACGTTTCAACCTGAAATCCTTGCGCCCCAGCAAATTGTTTTGCATGATCAAGATCTTCAAAAGCGTTGTCCGTAAACCGTCGCTCCGTTGAACTAGAAATGTTCTGATTTACCTGTCGCAAGCCTGAGTCATTCTGTAGCATCCGTCTTGCTTCCTTTGTGGTGAAATCGGAGGTAATCCATACTCCACCATAGGTTTGTAGAATCTCTCGCACGTTGGCGCATACCTGTTGCTTTTCAGGAAACGTCAGGTACATCAGCAAGCCTTCACATAAGACAGTCACAGGTAAGACTTGCTGAAAATAATCGCTTAGGGCGTGAGAATTCAAATTGTCAGTGGCATTAATCGCTAAAAAGTGTAAGTTGGAGCGTGAACCTACTATCTGTTTAACTAATTGCTGTTTCTGTTGAATCATGTCCGGCAAATCACTTTCAATGAAAATGACTTCTGGATTTTGCGATAAAATCATGCCCCGTGGCAGCAAACCAGATGCAAGTTCGAGGATTTGCCTCCCTGAAAATTGTGCCCTAACTTGTTCGATCGCTTTGTATCGCGCTTCAATCAGAGCTGCCACAACGACGGGTTGCTCCTGCCCCTGACTCTCAAACTGCCTTGCGATCTCCTGTGCACGAGTCACTTGGGCAATTTCTCTAGCATAAGGAATGTCACTAAATTGCCGAACATACGCAACTAGGAGTGCTGTTGGACTAATTTTGTCAAAATCACTGACTGAAGAAGTAGACATAATATGCTGTGTTTGGCTGTTTTCCAAATTTACCGTTTGCGGTTGAACTGGCATTGGGTAAGTCCTGCAGACAAGCTGCACCAACACGAACGCAAGTGCGTGCGCCTCTGGCGCTCACTGTGCGCTTTGCGCTTACGGGCGATCGCTCTTAAGAGAAACGTTAGTGCAATAGCACCAAGTGCCGACTGCCAGAGGTGATTGCAAAGGAGCGCAGTGGGAAGACAGCCCAATCGCCAATCTCATAGACTACATTAGCTCTTACGTAACACATCACATCAATCAATGCGATCTTCTCTGTTGCTCATGTTGGCATCAATTGCTGGATACGCTGTGGTTCCTCTCCAAGCCAATCCGGATTTTGGGCAGTGCTGTCGAAAATTGATGAGGTTTTAAATGGCTCAAACTCTCCGCGTGATGCAGCTTCTGCCGTTTTTGCTAATAATGCTTGCACCTGCTGCTCGTTCATTGGCTGGAACGTCCGCACTGCTTCAAACGCTTGATCAAGAATCTCCATACTGTCAATTCCCGTAATTACAACTGATGTGGGCAGATTAAGGGCATAGTGTAGACACTCAATTGGCGTTACAGTATTTGACCGTAAAAGAATACCGTTTGCCAAGCTTTTCATCCCCAGAACGCCGATGTTTTGTTTGACCAGTTCTGGCAGAACCAGCTTTGCGAAGCTCCGGTAGTGTGCATCCATCACATTCAGCGGCATCTGCACTGTATCAAACTTAAACCCGCGATCGCCTGCAACTTCAAGCATATGCAGATGAACATAGGGGTCTTTGTGCCCGGTGAAGCCAATGTATCGGAGCTTACCAGCTTCCCGCGCCTCAATGAAAGCGGCATTCGCCCCTTCTTCGTCGAAAACTCGATACGGATCTTCGTGTCGGAGGATTTCATGGTGCTGAACGAGATCGATGTAATCTACTTGCAAGCGTTGAAGTGATTCGTCTATCTGTCTTGCTGCTTCTTTCTTGGATCGACCGTCGATTTTCGTCATCAGGAATACTTTATCTCGGTAGCCATCGCGGAGCGCTTTTCCCATGCGAATCTCGCTCACCCCATCGTTGTAATCCCAACTGTTATCCATAAAGGTGATGCCACGATCAATCGCTGTACGAACAATACGTATGCCCAGTTGCTCATCAACGTACTTCAAGGCGATGTGCCAACCACCCAGTCCGATCGCGGAAACCCTCTCTCCTGTACTACCGAGAACTCGGTATAGCATTTCTGAATTTGACGTACTTTCTGACATCTTTTCTCCTTGTATGCCAGCTATTGCTTTAGTACATATAGCTGTGAGCCAATTCAAACACAAGGAAAAGTTTACAGAATCTTCCTCAGGACTTACGCAAAAATAGCCAAAAAGCTTAATTTATCGTTCGCGTAGCGTGCCGCAGGCATACCGCCAAGACGAGCCAGCGCTGCAGGAGGTGAGACCAGCGCTGCAGGAGGGTCTCCCGACCTAGGCGACTGGCGTTCGCGTAGCGTGCCGAAGGCATACCCGAAGGGGTTTCCCTCGTGCCGGCTCTGCCGAAAGGGTTTCCCGCGCCCTGGTGACTGGTGAGTCCAGTCCTGTGCCTCCTAAAGGAGGAGCTTCGCTAACGCGAAGCGTGCCCGAAGGGCTTAGGCGGGTTTCCCAACCTAGGGAACTGGCGTGCCTCCTAAAGGAGGAGCTTCGCTAACACCGAAGGTGTGCCGTTCGCGTAGCGTCTCCGTCAGGAGAAGGCATACCCGAAGGGCGTTGGTTTCCCGACAGCAGGCGACTGGCGTCGCCAAGGACGCCAAGAATTCGTAGAGTGTGCGTAAGTTCTATTCCTAAAGACACACTAGATCTGGCTGTAGCATTGGGGATTGGGGATTGGGGATTGGGGATTGAGGACTTGCAGACTGTTCCCCAGTCTCAAGTCCCAAGTCCCCAGTCCCCGTTAACCGTACTACTTTATTTATTTGCCCAACAAATCAAAAATATGATGAGCCATTTGTAATTTGGAACAAGGGGGAATTTCTATCTTTTGTCCTTGCTTATCCAAAAATATGGCTTGATTATTATCACTGCCAAAACCGCTATTTGGTTCATCTATAGGATTAGCAACAATGGCATCCAGATTTTTTCTCTGTAATTTCTCTAATGCTGGTGTGACAATATCTCCTGTCTGTGCAGCAAACCCAATTAAACGCTGATGCGGTTGTTTGAGTTGTGCCAATTCGGCAACGATATCTGGTACAGGTTCTAGGGGTAAGGCTTGCGGCAGCGATTTTTTTGCCAACTTCTCGTTACTATACTCCCGTGGCTTCACATCCGCTACTGCTGCCGACATAACTATCACATCTGCACTCGCTAAATTCTGCACCATGCTGGTTCGCATTTCTTCGGCACTCACAACAGGAATTGCTTGCACACCCAAAGGGACATCCCAACTCGCTGGAGTGTGTACCAATGTCACGCTTGCTCCTCGGTGCAGTGCTGCTTGTGCTAAAGCTAACCCCATTTTCCCTGTGGAAGGATTGCCGATAAACCTGACTGGATCAAGATGCTCTCGCGTTCCTCCAGCACTAATCAACACCCGCTTACCTAGCAAATCTCTCTTACCTGCTGTATGTAACAACGATTGAACATAAGCAATAATTTCCAGGGGTTCTGCCATCCTACCAGCACCGACGCGATCGCACGCCAACAAACCCGATGCCGTATTCATACCATGAAAACGCTTATCTGTCAATAGCTGTTGCCAATTGCGCTGCACCGCCTGCTGTTCCCACATATCGGTGTTCATTGCTGGCGCTAGCAGCACGGGACAAGTCGAAGCCAAAACAGTATTTGTGAGCAAATTGTCAGCCATACCGTAGGCTAACTTTGCTAATGTATTTGCTGTTAGAGGTGCAATAACAATTAAATCTGCCCACTCACCTAAGTCAATATGCAATGGACGCGAGTGAGTTGGTTGCCAAAAATTTTCATCTGTATAAGCTGGATGGCGGGAAAGCGTCGCCAGAGTTAAAAGCGTAATAAATTCTTGTGCCGAACGCGTGAGAACGACTCTTACTTCCACTCCCATTTTAAACAAAGTGGAAACAACCTCACAGATTTTATAGGCGGCGATACCGCCGCCTACTGCAATTAGAACCCGTCTACTAGGCAACATTTACGCCTCATCGTAGGGTTCCAAATCCAAAAGGTGGATGTATGGTTCAACTAACTCTGGACGCTGAAACGCGATCGCTCGCAGTAAATGCCAATCATTCAAACCCTCAAAAGCATTACTGTAATTATCTTGCTCCAGACGTACAGCTAACATTTCCACCTCTTGTGGAGTCATGACAGCAATTTCTGTCTTAGAAATGCTTAGAGTTTTCATTATCCTCGCCCCTCCCTTTTGCAGTCGCATCCAGCATGGGTTGAGTTGCGTTGAGCGCACCCACCCAATATATATTACTCACTTGCAAGCAATAATTTCGTGAAATTTTTCCGGATTTCTATCGAACTGTGTAAAATTTTTGCAACTCAGACTAAATAATGTTTAAACAAAAGACAGATTCTTAGTATTTATGCATTGGCAACAACAAAATTCCTTAACAACTCTAGCATTTCGGGTCGAATTTCATGACCCATATCAAACTCATAGTATTGTACCGTAGCCCCCAAAGATTCAAGAGTTTCCCGTGCTAAAACAGCTGCTTGCAATGGCACAACTGTATCTTGTCTACCATGCATGATTAAAACGGGTGGTAGAGACGGCAAATTTTGGGTTTCTACATTTCCTGCACCCGGATGTAAATATCCGCTCAAAGAAACTAAACCAGCGAAGGGTAACTTTAATCCTATATCCAAAGTCATAGCCCCACCTTGAGAAAATCCGCTCAAAATTGTCCGCGATAAAGGCACACCAGTGCTACTCTCTAAAGATTGCAACCAATCTGTTAGCAGTTGCCGACTTTCTGTTAACCCTTGATACATATTTTCCATCGTGAGGTCATACCATGCCCTACCAATAGCAGAATAGGGATACGGAAAAGGTGCATTGGGAAACAGGAACTGATAATCCGGCAAATTAAAATAGGGCAACAAATATGCCACATCTTTAGCATTTGCACCCCAACCGTGCAAAATCACAATTAAACCCTTTGGTGGTTGGTTTGTTTTTGGAGGTACGCTAATAAAATCTAGAGTATGAGTCATGAGTCATGAGTCCTTAGTCATTAGTCCTTAGTCATTCATCACAGAACACATGACTAGGGACAAAGGACAGTCAATCATAAAAACTATGGAATGACAAGATAAAAAATTTTGCACCTACTCAATTCTCATGTAGCGACTTGTTATAGCACCGCAACTACCGACGCAGTTAATAAACCTCTCATGCGTTCCGATATCGAGGAGGACAATGACTTCACTCTTCGTTTCCGTGTCTTGTTCAATGGAGAAGACAAGACGGCAATCATAGCCCTTCTGTCCGCTGCTACACGGTAGTTAAGTGGCGTTTTGCTGCTACTTCTACCGAAGAGGAAGAAACCTTACTTGCCCTTGCCATTCTCCCTCAAGACTACACTCAGCAATCAGTATAATCTCCTCAATGGCTAGACGCCCACAACATTCACATGCGACCGGGATCCGGCTCCCCCACAAACTGTCTTTAAGCAACGCCTTCATTGATAACTTAGGCAGTATAACGTTCCTGGTCAGGGGCTGTCAAAATCTTGGCAGTCAACTCAAGTCGCTTTGATCAGTCCGCTGCACCAGAGTTGTTCTGGGGCTGTTGGAGACTTTGAGGTTTGATATTTTGAGCGATTGTCGGCAAATCAAATTACTCCGAGTCACTCACTCCAAGCGATTGCCTAGCCATCTGTTTGTATTCATCCAAGTCCGACTTCAGCGCAAATTCGGCAATTGCTATGGGATAAGAAGCAGCCAGTTCAGTTACGTGTTCTGCCATCTCCGGCCAAATGCGCCCGCCCACCTTGGCGTATGCCGAGATCAGCGTATTGAGAGCGTCTTCACCAAACGTACGGTAATGGGCGACAAAATCAATCGCTGGGTCGGTGACGGCTGCTTCAGTCCAGTCAATAAAGCCGGTCACCTGTGCCTGTGTATCAATAAGGATATGTCCAGCATGTAAATCACCATGAGTTAACACCGTCTCTTTCGGCCAAATTGCATCTCTTTGGAGCCAGAATTGCCAACGGTTCCACAACTCTTCACCAACACCAAACTCGCTCTTCACTGCATCCATCCTCTGCTTCATCGCAGTACGCGCCTCATCGGCGGTTTCAACGGGAAGACCTACTGCGCGTGCTTTCTCGATGCTAACTTGATGAAGAGAAACCATACCCTTAGCCAGCGATTCATGGAATTGATCGGGCACATTAGCTGCGTCAATTTCCCACACATAGGCTTTTGCTTCTGAATCAATCGTGCCCGCCGGCACACCGTTTAATGCCCTATAAGCGATGAGTTCATTTGTGGAAACAGTCCATATCGGCACTTCCACAGTTAGAAGAGGAGCAATCAGCTCCAGCGTGCGTTTTTCCTTGTCCACCAACGGCAGAACATCCTCCCGCCTAGGAAGACGCAGAACCCAGCGTTCTCCATCAGCGTCCGTTGCCAACACGACTTGAAAGTCAAGACCCGATTCATTAAATTGCAGTGAATCTTCTTGGATGGTCAAACTATGCTTGTGGGCTAGCTCAAGCACTTCTTGCTTTGATTTTGTCTTTTTGATCATGTCTTTTATCACTGTGCATCAAGAATGCCGCGTGCAGCCACACAACTATTTATTATACGGAAGATTTCCGTATAATTATCTTCGTTGATGGCAATCTATAAGCATTACAGCCACTCTTTCTCCTGATCTACAGTATTTTTCTACATAACGTCTTCACGCCAAGCACCCGTTCAAGCCACTTTGCATCTACGTGCCTTAGCGGTTTATACAATAGACATTTGCACTAATTGTAAATACACCAAAGGAAGCTTGGGAAATATGGCGCGTCTAGCACTGCTGAGTGTATCTAATAAAACAGGATTAATCGATTTTGCTCGTAGTCTCGTAGAAGAATTTGACTTTGAATTAATTAGCAGTGGGGGGACAGCCAAAGCTCTCAAAGATGCGGGACTACCAGTGAGAAAAGTAGCTGATTACACAGGTTCTCCAGAAATTCTAGGTGGTCGGGTCAAAACGCTGCATCCTCGAATTCATGGCGGCATTTTAGCACGGCGGGATGTCCCTGAAGATGTAGCAGATTTGGAAAATAACCAAATTCGCCCGATTGATTTGGTCGTGGTGAATCTTTATCCTTTTGAAGAAACGATTGCCAAACAAGGCGTGACTTTATCTGAGGCGATCGAGCAAATTGATATTGGTGGTCCTGCTATGCTCAGGGCTGCTTCAAAAAACTTTGCCCATCTGACAATTTTATGTGATCCGGCGCAGTATGAAGAATATTTACAGGAAATGCGCCGCTCAAGTGGCGAACCATCCGTAAAGTTTCGCCAAAGGTGTGCCTTAAAAGGATTCTTGCATACTTCGAGCTATGACCAGGCAATAGCAGCATACTTGAGCAATAACCTTTCCTCCGCCAGCGGAGAAGGGGAAGTACCGCAACAATACACCCTATCTGGAAAACAACTACAATCGCTCCGTTACGGCGAAAATCCCCATCAAAGTGCAGCTTGGTATCAAACGGGTACCACCCCAGCTGGATGGGCAGCTGCTACTAAACTTCAAGGCAAAGAACTCAGTTACAATAAT
>NZ_JBAHYJ020000130.1:0-19165 GCF_036697665.2 Scytonema sp. PRP1
ACGCCTCACTCCCCAACTGCACTTTTAAAACAATTGCGACAGTGCGAAACACAGAATCTCCGCCCAGTACTCATTTTTGACCAATTTGAGGAATTTTTCTTTGTTGACATCGCACCACAGCAAAGGCGGCAATTTTTTGAGTTTGTGGGCGAGTGTCTCAACGTTCTGTCGGTGAAGGTGATTTTGTCGCTGCGGGTGGATTACCTGCATTATTTGCTGGAGTGCAACGACTTGCCCAGCATGAAGATTATTAGCAATGATATTCTCAGCAATCATGTGCTTTACAAGTTGGGGAATTTTTCACCGACTGATGCTAAATCAATTATTGAGCAATTAACAGAGCGTGGTCATTTTCACTTAGAACCTGCTTTAGTTGAGGAACTGGTGCAGGATTTAGCGCAAGAGCTGGGGGAAGTACGCCCGATTGAGTTGCAGGTGGTGGGGGCGCAACTGCAAACGGAAAAGATTACAACTTTGGTAAAATATCGGGAGTGTGGCACAAAGGAAGAACTCGTAAAACGCTACCTAAATGCAGTCGTTGAGGATTGCGGCGCAGAAAATCAGCAAACGGCGGAATTTGTGATGTACTTGCTGACGGATGAAAAAGGAACTCGCCCGTTGAAGACTCGTGCTGAATTGGAACGGGATTTGCAGGCGTTAGCAGCAGATGTAAGCAAAGAAGCCAGCAAGTTAGATTTGATTTTAGAGATTTTTGTGGAATCAGGCTTGGTGGTTTTGCTGCGGGAAAATCCAGCAAATCGCTATCAACTGGTGCATGATTATTTAGCCGCGTTTATCCGCCAGCAACAAGAACCGAAGTTAAAAGAGTTAATGGCGGAACTGGAAAGGGAACGAAAGCAAAGAAAGCTCAGTGAACAAAAGCTCAATCGTTTTCTTAAAATAGCACTAGCAGGATCAGTTGCAGCAGGATTGGTATTGGCTGTGCTGACAGCTACAGCGTTTGAATCAGCACGGCGGGCACAAGAGCAAAGAACACAAGCACAACAGCAAAGAAAAAAAGCCGAAATCAGCGAAATCAATGCACTGACTAATTCTTCAGAAGTGTTTTTTGCATCATGGCAATATTTTGATGCTCTGATAGAAGCCTTAAAAGCGGTAGGAAAACTGAAAAATTTAGGCTTGGCATCAACAAATAGCCGGATTCAGGTAGTGGCAGCACTACGACAAGCAGTGTACAATGTCAGTGAGCATAACCGCTTAGAAGGACATGACAGTTCAGTCATCCTGGTTAATTTTAGTCCCGATGGCAAGATTTTAGCTTCTGCTGGTTGGGACAGCACCATCAAACTCTGGGATGTTGCCACAGGAAAATCGCTCAAAACCTTCAGTGGGCATAACAATGATGGGGTGTATGGCGTCAATTTCAGTCCGGATGGCAAAACTTTAGCTTCTGCAAGTGCTGATAAGACCATCAAACTTTGGGATGTAGCAACTGGCAAACAACTCAGAACCTTCAGTGGGCATAGCGATGCAGTCTATAGTGTCAGTTTCAGTCCGGATGGCAAAACTTTAGCTTCTGCTGGTGCTGATAAGACCATCAAACTCTGGAATGTTACCACAGGTAAACAACTCAAAACCCTCAGTGGGCATCGCAATGCAGTCTATAGTGTCAGTTTCAGTCCGGATGGCAAAACTTTAGCTTCTGCTAGTTGGGATAAGACCATCAAACTCTGGGATGTTGCCATAGGAAAATCGCTCAAAATCTTCAGTGGGCATAGCGATGCAGTCTATAGTGTCAGTTTCAGTCCGGATGGCAAAACTTTAGCTTCTGCTAGTTGGGATAAAACCGTCAAACTCTGGAATGTTACCACAGGCAAACAACTCAAAATCCTCAGTGGGCATCGCAATCGAGTCTATAGCGTCAGTTTCAGTCCGGATGGCAGAACTTTAGCTTCTGGTAGTTGGGACAGTACCATCAAACGTTGGGATGTAGCAACTGGCAAACAACTTCAAACGCTTAGTGGGCATAGCGATCTAGTTCATAGTGTCAGTTTCAGTCCAGATAGCAAAACTTTAGCTTCTGCTGGTGCTGAGAACACCATCAAATTTTGGGAGATCACCACAGGCAAACAACTTAAAACCCTCAGTGGACATAACAATACGCTGTATAGCGTCAGTTTCAGCCCCGATGGCAAAACTTTAGCTTCTGCTAGTTGGGATAAGACCATCAAACTCTGGAATGTTACCACAGGCAAACAACTCAAAACTTTCAGTGGGCATCGCAATGAAGTCTATAGCGTTAGTTTCAGCCCCGATGGCAAAACTTTAGCTTCTGCTAGTTGGGATAAGACCATCAAATTCTGGAATGTTACCACAGGCAAACAACTCAAAACCCTCAGTGGGCATCGCAATGGAGTCTATAGCGTTAGTTTCAGCCCAGATGGCAAAACTTTAGCTTCTACTAGTTGGGATAAGACCATTAAACTTTGGGATGTGGCGGCGGGCAAACAACTCAAAACCCTCAGTGGACATAACGATGCAGTCTATAGTGTCAGTTTCAGTCCCGATGGCAAAACTTTAGCTTCTGCTAGTTGGGATAAAACCATCAAACTCTGGAATGTTACCACAGGCAAACAACTCAAAACCCTCAGTGGGCATCGCAATGGAGTCTATAGCGTTAGTTTCAGTCCCGATGGCAGAACTTTAGCTTCTGCTAGTTGGGACAGTACCATCAAACTTTGGGATGTAGCAACTGGTAAACAACTCAAAACCCTCATCGGACATAGCAGTGCGGTGTATAGCGTCAGTTTCAGCCCAGATGGCAAGACTTTAGCTTCTAGTAGTTGGGACGTAACGATCAAACTCTGGGATATTGCCACAGGCAAACAACTCAAAACTCTCAGTGGGCATCGCAATGCAGTCTATAGCGTCAGTTTCAGTCCGGATGGCAAAACTTTAGCTAGTGGAAGTTCTGACAACACAGCAATTTTATGGAATTTCAATTTAGAGAATTTAGTCAGAGATGGTTGCACTTGGCTCAATAGTTACCTGACTACTCATACTGATGTGTTAGAAGAACTAAAGGCGTGCCAAAACGATTCTATCCGGGTTAAAGCGGCTCCAGCATTGGTTACTCAAGGTGAGGAACTAGCGCGAAACGGTAATATTAATGCTGCTATTAATAAGTTCTATAAAGCACAAACATGGGATTCTAATTTAAAATTAGACCCAAAAGCAAAAGCACAAGAGTTTGCTAACAAAGGAAAGGCTGAGTCCTTGATTACAGAAGGAAAGAGCTTTGCAAATGAAGGTAAAGTAAAAGAAGCGATCGCAGCTTACACACAAGCCCAACAGCTCGATCCAAAAGTGCAAATTGACGCTGAATCTTGGAATTCTCTTTGCTGGGACGGTAGCTTACGTCGTCATGCTGCTGATGTCATGTTTGCCTGTGAAAAAGCGGTGCGGCTTGCTCCTAATGATGGAGAAATTCGCGATAGTCGCGGCTTCGCTAGAGCGCTGACAGGTAATACTCAAGGAGCAATTGAGGATTTTGAGGCATTTATTGCCCAGACTGATGATAAGGAGCGAAAATCACAACGGCAACGGTGGGTGAAGGATTTACGCGCTGGCAAGAATCCGTTTACAGATGCAGAGTTGAAGAGTCTATTGAATCAATAGAAAATATCAAAGTAGCAGACGAGCAGGGACAGGTACTGATGCTAGTATGTTGTAGTTGCTGCTTAATCCTCACTGTCGATGAACAAACCATTGGATGAAGCGCTTTCTGTTGACGTTGCCCAACGCGTAAAAAGCAAGCCTAAAACCCAGTTTCAGAATGCTTACAGAGCAGCATTGGCGACGCAGGGAGCAGTTTATGTACAGGGCTTTTTAGCGTTTGCTGGCAAGCCATACAAACCCATCGAACACGGTTGGATTGAACTGGAAAATAGCATAGTCGATCCAACACTACCGTACTTGAACAAGAATGCTCAAGAAATATGGTACTTTCCAGCACAAACTTTAACCGTAAAAGAACTGAAAGCAATCATAGAAGAATCTAAAGAAGATTATCCAGAAGACGACCCACTGCCAATCTATGGTGATCCACCTTACGAGTATTACGGCAACGTGATGTTGGGTGATAAAAGTTACCAAGAAGCTTATCAAGCAGCCGAGGCTAAGTGCAGAGAACTCAATCAAAAAAATGCTGAGACAAACTAACGCAGTCCTACTTTAATTCGATTTGCCATCACTGCCAAAATATTCTCTGTAACTGCAAATTTTGTCTCCTCGCACATCAAAGGAAACCGCTACCCGATTTTTGTAAAGTTCTCCAAACAACAATCCTTCATCCCGGAACTCAAAAACAACTGTTGTCTCATTACTCGTAACGCGGTCTAATGTAACAGTTAGACCGCTTTTATAAGCTTGAGAAACATATTGGAAAAATTCTTTCGCTTTCTCTTTTCCCTCATTCAACCCGTGAAATTTTCCCATGGGAAACCAGAAGCTAAAGTCTTCTGTGAGCATATCTAAGAACTGGTTCCACTCGCCTGTTGCCAAACCATGCTGGAAGTGTTCAAATGCTTGATGAGCAACTGTTAAAGTATTCTCTGATTGTGGCATCGTGACTTCCTCTATACTGCTAAATATATGACTAAGCTGTTCTACATTTAACTTGTATGATTTGGGCGGGCAAGATGCCCACCCCACAAGAGTTTAATTTAAATATGGTGTGCAAATTGTAGAATTTTCAGCTTATGACTATTTCCTAAAATCTGACAACGACTTTGCCGCAATTTTGACCACTGAGCAGGTATTCGACAGCAGCAGGAATGGATTCTATGCCGTGAAATGGGGTTGAGTCAACAGCAACTTTTAGTTTGTTTGTGTAGAACAGGTTTAAGAGGCGATCGCGTGCCTCAACCATATACTCTTTATACAAAGGCATGAGAAATCCCCGCACTGAAGCTGCTTTCCAAAACAACTTGTGATAAATTCGCGCTTGTGTCAGTTGCTCGATGTTGTTGGCATACTCGGAAACAAAACCAACCACAACTAAACGTCCGCGAACTGCCAAATTATCCACACAGGTATCAAAGACTTGTTTACCCACACATTCAAAAACTAAGTTAACGCCATTGGGATATTCTTGCTTGAGGACTTGATTGAGGTTTTGTGTGCGGTAGTTTATGATGCGATCGCATCCCAACTCTCTCAGCAACTCTCCTTTCGCATCCGAACCACAAGTACCAATCACATGATTACCCGCTAACTTTGCCAGTTGCACCGCAATATGTCCGGTTCCACCCGCCGCCGCTGTCACCAAGACAACTTCTTGGCTTTTCATTTCCCCCACTTGTTCTAAGGCTACCAAAGCTGATACACCAGTAGGCATCAGGGTTAGCACCTTTGGCGTAGCTTCACGCACCTTAACAGCCAAGTTGGCATTTATTGCTTGGTACTCGCGATACCCTCCGCCACGCACAGTAGTGACTACCGCATCACCAACTTGGAAATCTTTGACATTATCTCCTATGGCTACCACTTCTCCCACCGCTTCCACACCCAAATCAAAGGGAGGAGTTAAGTTAACGTAACTCACATCGCCTCGGCAAATTAAGGTGTCAAACCCGGCGTTAATTCCAGCGAATTTGTTGCGAATGACAATTTCATCTGGTGCAGGTTCGGGAATGGGAAGTTCTATGATTTCAATAGCTGATTTGAAATCTTGGGCAAACTGTTTTGCAATCAGTTTTTTGTAGCTGAGTGAACTCATTTGTTCCAATGCCAAGGATAGTACGTGTGAAAAGGGGGTTCCCAGGCATGGTATGAAAGATGGGGATTGCCTCCGCGCACAAAGGCAAAGTATCCTGTTTCAGTATATGCCGGGGCATGTGGAATTAGTTCTGGACGCCAAAAGTAACAGCCTGGAGTCATGTCACCTGTATGTGTTGTCATGCTTCCCTGAAGTGCAAACTCCTCCTCAGGAACAGGATGATACTCTGCAAAAGTTAGGGCAAACTGCGGTAAACACCCGAGCAGCCAAGTACTTCTTCCGCCCTCTGGTCCCTTGCGTAAGGTTTTTCTCATGGCTCCTTGCGGAAAGCCTGGGGTGATAGTTGAAGACCAGGGAATCAATTGCGAACTGGACGAGGGTATATATAATTCTCTTTTTGCTCCTGGCGCATCGGTCAGGGATGTCACAAAGCTGGGATGACGTTCTGGCATCCAAAGAGCTGTGGTATTTTCCTGAGCGCTCCACCCTTCAATGCAAACACCTTCTGGAATGAAGCCGTAAGTGTAGCGTCCGAGACGGAGTTGCCCTATCTGCAACTGTCCGCTAAGTACAAAAATTTCCACGTCGCAGTTGAAATAACCAGAACTGCTCTCCCAGTTGTGTTTCCACTTGACAATTTCAGTGGACGCGCCAGTTTCGGTATCGAAGCTCAGAATCTGTGTCTGAGCGCCTTCTAAAAGACCATCCACAACCCAAGGTTTCTGCTCGACATCCCCTGATTGAATAAATTCAATGTGCTTTCTTGCCATATTTTTGAGAACATCCTCGCTGTGATGTTAAACACCTTTATCATCTAGAAATTCGATTACATACTTCGATATTTCTTCAAATCTCTGGTTCATCATGCATATAGTTCCGCCTTCAATCTCAACCACTTTTCCATGAGGAATTGCTGTGAAAATCAAATGCTGATTGTCTGCCTTTGCTAAACCCAACCGTTCAAACTGTTTCATGTCCTCAGTTCCCCATAGAATTAGGGAAGGACATTTTATTTGTCGAAATCTTTCTTCTGTTTTTGAACAGTAGTTTGCTACAGCCCAAACTGCATATAAAGGATAGCCAAAGCATTTTAAATCATCTAATACCAAACTGTGATTTAATTCAGCAGATTCTACATAGTTTGCACGGGCTGCCCATCTTTCCACAAGGTGGGAGCCGTCTGTTTTTATCTGAAAACCTTCAGAAAATCTTCTTAATAGGGCTGCTTTTCCTTCTTCACCAAAGACAACGGGATTAGATAAGATAAGTTTTTCGACTCGTTCAGGATATCCTGCTGCTACCTCTCCTGCTACAAAAGCACCCGTATGGTTTCCCAAGATGCTTGTGTTTTTTATGCCTAATTCGTCTAAAAGCAAGATGACGGTTTTAGCGTAGTCCTCAATTGAATACATTTTGGGGGGTTTATCTGAATCACCGAAACCGAAAAAGTCCATAGCAATGACATATCGATTTTTTGCTAAAATAGGCATCAACTCTCGATACTCGTTACTACTTGTTTGGTTCTGATGTAGTAAAAGCAGAGGTTTTCCTTCACCACCTATGCGGTAAAGAATCTGCCCGTCTTCGGTGTCTAAAAAGGCTCGCTTGATTGGTTGGTTCATATCCCCCTGATAAATTTAGAACTACACAAATCTTCACTCTTTACCAAGCTTTAGTCTGCAAATACCTGGCGATCGCGAGACTCTCAAGCAAGGCATTCCCACGCTTTGCGTGGGAACGAGAAATTACCCAAGTCTTCGTTTAATTTCCTCAGCCAAATCTTCCAGCGCTACCTCCACCTGCTCGCGTGTTCTTAAATCTTTGAAAGAAGCCTTTTGCGCTGTTGCTTCTTCAGAACCAATAATCACACAAAATGGAATTCCCTGTTTTTCAGCCTGTTGAAATTGTTTGCCTAAAGGTCGCTGTTCAAAATTCGTGATAACATTAATTCCAGCCTTACGTAGCTTTTGCGACACATTCAAATAAACAGGCATCAAATCATCTTGCATATTCACTACCATCACTTGGGCTGGTGTGGCAGCTAAGGTATTGAGAATACCAGCTTTGATCAACCGACTAATTAAGCGAGTTAAGCCAATAGAAATGCCCACTCCCGGCATTTTTTCATCCAAAAACATCCCGACTAATTCTTCATACCGACCGCCAGAACAAATGCTGCCCAAAGCTTCATGTCCTATAAGGGTTGTTTCGTACACTGTACCCGTATAATAATTAAGACCGCGAGCAATGGATAAGTCAATACAGAAACGATTTTCCGGAACTCCAAGATTGCGAACTCCAGTAATAACTGTTTCTAACTCCGTCACTCCCAGACTAAATTCCTCGGCTTCTGGTGTTGTTTGAGCCAGGTACTTGAGCTTATCTAGTACCTCATCAACTGTGCCATTAATATGAACAAAATCGATAATTTTTTGACTTGTCTCTGCTAAAATACCTTCTTTTTCTAATTCCTGTTTTACCTTCTTCTCACCGACTTTTTCCAAAGTATCAATAATGCCAATGCAAGATTTAATTTTGGTTTCTTCAATCCCCACTGACTTAAAGAAACCAGTGAGAATTTTACGATTATTGATACGAATCAGAAAATCACCAATATTAACTGCATCGAATATCTCAGTGATAATAGCAGGCATCTGAGCGTCGTAGAGCAAACTCAGTTCGCGACGGGCGACAACATCAATATCGCACTGACGGAACTGGCGGTAACGTCCATCTTTTGCCCTTTCTCCGCGAAACACCACATCCATCTGGTAGCGAGCAAAGGGAAAGGTTAAGTCATTGAGGTGACGGGCAATATACGCCGCCAAAGGAACTGTTTGGTCAAATTTTAAAGCTCTTGCTTCTGAACCTGTTTCACCTGCCTTATCTTTCTCTGCTTGGCGATTTGGTGGCAGAATGGGATTAATACCATAGATAATGTTGTCGCCTTGATTGCCTTTGGCTTGCAAAACTTCCAAGCGTTCTACTGCGGGAGTTTCTATAGGTGTAAATCCATAGCTTTCAAAAACTTTACGGATAGTATCTAATAAATATAATTCCAAGCGCTTTTCGCCAGGAAGAAATTCTGGAAAACCACTCGCTGTAGAAAAATTTATTTTGTCAGCTTTTGCCATGCTTTTTCCTTGCTAATTTTAGATTTTAGATTGGGAATTGTTAGTAGTTAGTCGGGTTTTCTACTAACTACTAACCACTAACCAGTTACGCATTATATAACTATGGTGCCGTACTCTCGGTGAACGCACCCTGAAGATTCACTTTATAAATCATCTGCGATACGCCTAGCAGCGTCTGTCCTTTGGGCGATCGCTCAACTTCTTCTTATCGTAGACGTTCTTCTTGAATTAGCGTGCGCTGGAAGAGCTGATGATTCTTAAACCAGTGCCAAGTACGTGAACGATAGTTATTGCAAGAACTGAGATTAATCATTTCATACAAGTACATACCTGGCATAGTCTTGTAGGAAAACCACAAAATAATTGTTGCATCATCTACTTCCCAGGCTTTTCCTTCAATGCGCTCTGTATCAAACCATATCTTCTTGTCCCGATAGTTTCCCGGAAATTGGTGTTCCTCCTGTTTTCCATCAGACCATTTATAGCGATTAATTTGGTAGTAGGAGTAGGAACCGTCTTCTGGAAACTGGCAACTTAAGTGAGAATCATGTTTGTCAAGGATATTTCCTTTTGTATCAACCAGTATATAAGTACCAACCCAATCTCCTTCATGGCGGGTAAGTACAGGCATTTCCTCTCGAATGGCAGACATAGCACAATTCCTTGTCTTGGTAGATAGTAATTAAGATTTTAAGCAACAAGATTTCTGCGGAGATTCCTTTAACATCTTTTTAACAGTTACCAGTTATCAGTTATCAGTTATCAGTTTCATCCTTTGCATGTTTAAGTCCCCCACCAAGAGCACAGAAAGCGTTGGTGGCGGGTTTAAATCCCCCACCAGCCCCAGGGCGTCACTGCGGCTGGTACTGTTCACTGTTCACTGTTTTAAATAACGTCCAGTGGGTGAACCTAGAACCTGTCCATTATTGTAGATAAGATTTCCACGTAAAAAAGTACTTTTCACCCGTCCCGTTAACTCTACCCCTTCAAAGGGTGTGTAACTTTGTTGTGACTCGGATTCAGCAGCACGTACCACAAAGGTTTCATTTGGATCTACCAGTACTAAATCAGCATCGTAGCCAATCGCAATATCCCCTTTTTGTAACAAACCAAAGCGCCGCGACGGATTCCAAGATAGCAGCTTAGCCATGTGGTTGTACGACATTCCCCGCTTACGACCTTCACTAAATACGCCAGAAAGTAAATATTCTGTACCACCAAAACCAGACTTTGCCAACCAAATATTATTTCGGTCTTTAGCACTTCTTTTTTGTTCGGCAGAACAGCAAGCATGGTCACTCACTATCCAATCTACCTGATGGTTGAGTACTGCTTGCCATAAGTATTCCACATCGGCACGGGGACGAATAGGGGGGTTTACTTTTGCCCAAGTAGCCGCAGGGGTATCAACATCTAATAGCAAATGTCCGACGGTCACTTCTCGCCGAAAGTTGATATGGGGAAAAGCAGTTTGCATAGTCAAAGCTGCTTCCATTGCCTTACGCGAGCTTAGGTGCAACAAATTGATATTTGCACAGTTAGTCTCATGTGCCAAATAGGAAGCAATGCAAATTGCTAATCCTTCAGAATGAGGGGGACGTGCTGCACTGTAGGCATGCAGTCCGCTAAGACTAGAATCATTTTCAACTATTTTGGTATAGGCGTTGAGAATTTCTGCAACTTCGCAGTGCAAACTTAAGCTAATAGTATCTCGCGCTTCTGGATGTTCTTCCATCAAGCGAGTGAGACGGCGCATAATAAATTCAAAATGAGCGAAGTCGTAGCGTTCCTCTTTATTAATCATCAAAAAGAGATTTTGCTGATCTGACAAACCATGTAACCCATAGCCGCCATAAAACATGAAAATTTTAAACGAAGATACACCATGTTCTTCAAACAGTAGAGGTATTTCGTCGATATGCTGGCTAGCTATAGGTGCGACGTGATACCCATAATCAACAAAAAAATGACCTGCGGATAACGCTAATACTTCTGGAAAAAAATCGCGGTAGGAACCGCCTTTGTTTAAATAATATTGTCCTGTACGGATGTAATTGAGACTACTTGTGACTCCCCCCATTGCGGCAGCTTTGGTTTCAGTCACAGCATCTTTGTCGAGGGGTTGATAGATACCGATGTGCATATGGGCATCCACCACCCCAGGAAACCCCAGGAAGTTTTTGCCATCCAGTACTTCTTTGCCGTTGTCTGGGCTAATATTAGGAGCAATAGTAGCAAATTTTCCATCCTTAATTCCTAAATCAAGTAGTTCGACAGCTTCATGATGGGGACGAACTACCCGCACATTTTTGATAATTAAATCTAATACGGCAGCTTCAGACACAGTTGACCTCACACTAAAATGACGTGAGTTCGACGGAATTAAAAAACAGCAGGAGGTAGAGCAGGTAAGTCTTTAGGATAAATATCAAGAGACGGTTTTTGAGGTAAATAGGTGTAAGCAGCCAAATCAGTTATTAGAGAATATTAACACTCAAGACAAGTGTAGTGGCTTAAGCCGAACGCTGTTTCTAAAGAAATGTAAAGAGAGCAAAATCAGGCGATCGCCTTCAAATGAAGATTGATTTTGAAGCAATACAGCAGTGGTTTCAAAAATGACATACGGTATTTTAAGTGGGTTGTCATCTGTGCTTTGTGTGCTATCTTCGCAACTTCGCTCCCCGCCTTTAAAGCAAGCACAGCACAAATGGTGCTTCTAGCACTGAGAGTCCACATCAATGCGTGGGTTTACCGCTGATAACTATTTCTTGTAAGAGAATTCCTCATGAAGAATAATGTTTCGCGTCGCAATATTTTGCAAGGTTTGATTGCTAGTGCTGTTGTCGTTGGGTTTGATACAGCGAATTGTTCGTGGGCAACATCTGCAAGCGCAGCACACTCGTTTGTCAACCTGCCGCATTTAGATGGAGTACTTTACACTGATGATGCCACACGCGCAAATGTGAGTGATGATTTTGGTCACCTAGTGCATCGTCACCCAAAAGCCGTACTTAAACCAGGTTCGATTGATGATATCGTCAACATTATCAGATTTGCTCGTACTCACAGCCTTAAGGTTGCCGCACGCGGTCAGGGTCACTCCTGTTACGGTCAGGCACAAGTAGAAGAGGGTGTAATCATTGATATGAGTACACTAAACAAAATCCATTCTATTAGTGCAAAACAGGCTGTTGTTGACGCAGGGGTAGTGTGGAGTCAGCTATTGCAAGCAACGCTACAGCAACAATTGACACCACCAGTCCTCACCGATTACATCGAACTGTCGATTGGAGGAACCTTGTCAGTAGGCGGCATCGGCGGCGCGAGCCATCGCTATGGGGTACAGGTTGATAATGTGCTATCTCTTCAGGTTGTGACAGGTGAGGGTAAGCTAGAAACTTGTTCCCCCGATAAAAACCGCGATTTATTTGAAGCAGTGCTAGCTGGTTTGGGTCAGTGTGGAATTATAGTACAAGCTACAATTCGGCTAATCGAAGCCTTCACCCATGCCCGTGTGTTTTTTTTGTATTACGATGATTTGGCTACATTTACTCATGACCAACGCTTACTTATTGAAGATGAACGATTCAATTACGTAGAAGGTCAGGTTGTAAGCGATCCTAACGGCGGATGGCGCTATATGTTGGAGGCAGGTAGCTTTTATACGCCGCCTAATGAACCAGACAATATCAGCCTGCTTGCCTCCTTAAGCTACACTCGGGGCACCGAACAAATTGAAGATAAGACTTATTTCGACTTTCTCAATCGCTTAGCTCCCACTATTGCTTTCCTCCAATCGATTGGTGTTTGGTCTAACCCTCATCCTTGGATTAACCTCTTCGTTCCGAGTACAGCCGTTGAGCAATATGTTGGCGATCTGGTTTCTACTTTAACACTGGCTGATACAGGAAATAGTCCAATTCTGCTGTACCCTGTCAAAAGCGATCGTTTTAAGCTGCCTTTATTTCGGACACCCAACGAGCAGGTTGTGTTTCTCTTTTCTATTCTACGGACTGCACCGCTTGATGATGCTACGATTCGCAAAATGCTTGATGACAATCGGAGATTTTTTGAGAAAAACCGTGATATTGGCGGTACTCGCTATCCCGTAGACGCTATTAAATTTTCTCACTCGGATTGGCAGCAGCATTTTGGTTCAGCTTGGAGCAGATTGGTAAATGCCAAGCGACGTTACGATCCTGACAATTTGCTGACCCCCGGTCAAGACATTTTCACTCTCTAGATAAAAGCGTAAACTTGGGATGGTCGGGAGTGATCACTCCTATCGACCATAAGTTACATACACCGAACGCGAGTGCGTGTTTGATAGGACAAGGTGGCAGTTTCTGCATCGCCGCACCACTACCTGCTGCTGTTTTTTAATTCCGTCGAACTCACGTTAAAATGAGTACATAACCCAAAAATTTAAGAACATCAGCACAGATAATATTATTCCATTCAACCGTTATATAAATTTATAACTAGAACTCTAAGCATGGTCTTTTAACTATTCATCGAAAAATACTCTGGTTTAGTCAGGAATTCCAATCTCCTACCGGGATACAGACCAAATCTCATCACCATGTAACGTTTTTTTTCAATCATCTTCAGGAGAAAAGATAATGGAAAGTTTTAATGAGTATCATCTAGACCCAAAGCAATTTCCTTTTCTTAAAAGCTTCCAAGATAATTGGCAAGTGATTAGAGATGAGTTTACACACTTTATTAAGCACGCATCTGATGAGGAGTTACAATTCACTTATGATATTTTAGGACCTAAAAGTAAAACTATTAAAACCAAAGGCAATTCCAAATATAGTGCTTTTGGTATTTTATTCCAAGGTATATTTATTGAAGAATATATTCACTTTCATCAAATACAATATCCTAATTATAGCCAAAATGATGCATCAGAAAAAGCACTTGCATTAAGAGAGAAATATTTCCCAAATTTGGCTAAGGTGATAGAAAAAGTCAACTTGAACGATGATAATATAATCAGAAATGCGTATTTTGGTACATTCCATCCAGGCTTGGATATCAAGCTACATGTGAACTATAACCCTCATATGAATCGTGGCTATCTAGGCTTAATCGTGCCACCAGGGGATATAG
Source organism: Scytonema sp. PRP1 (assembly GCF_036697665.2). Lineage (NCBI taxonomy): Bacteria > Bacillati > Cyanobacteriota > Cyanophyceae > Nostocales > Scytonemataceae > Scytonema > Scytonema sp. PRP1. The sequence continues at coordinate 13,990 of NZ_JBAHYJ020000130.1, forward strand.
CTATGAAAATATGCCATGAGCAGCTTTATTGGCATGAAGGAAAATTCATGGTTTTAGATCACAGCTATCCACACTGCCCGCATAATTACACGAATTATGACAGAACTGTTTTGGTTGTAGACTTTTTTAAACCGGATAAGCCTAGAGACGAATTGATACGATTTGAAAAAGAGCAAGTCACAGAACGTATGCAAGATAATCCTTACAGTTTAGGTGTTTTTGGTAAAAGTGATAAAGCGAAAGTTGAAGATTTTATCAAGTATGGTTTAGCTCATCAGTTAGAGTGGGATAAAGCCTTATAAGCTTAATATGATCTCCACACTGGCTGGACAAACTCATTGCATAGAAACTCATTGGCTTTTCTTAAAAGTTTTCCTATGCTTTTGAAGCAGTTTCAGCAGGAAAAAGCTTTATTTACTATCAAACCACCAAGGATCAGCAATAGGGTTTGTTTTCACCAAAAAAGCTTTTTTTCGCATAAAACGTGTCAGCGCCGCAGGTCCCATGCGCGATCCACCCATACCAGAAAATTTAAAAGCATTTTTCTCTCCCTCGTGCATAAGGGCGGTGAGAGCAGCATCGTTGATACTGATAGCACCCGCATCTACGTAGCGTGCGACTTCCAAAGCTTCTGCTTCCGAGGAGGCAAAAACCGCTGCACTCAGTCCATAAATTGAGTCATTGGCCAAGTTCACCGCTTCTTCAACTGTGGAAAAAGGCATCACTGGCATAATAGGACCAAATGTCTCTTCGCTCATCACCTTCATAGAATGGTTAACAGAAGTGAGAACTGTAGGATGACACCACCAACCTCCTCCATAATTTTCAACTTCACCGCCACAGTGAACAACTGCTCCCTGTTCCACTGCATCTAGCAAATGGTCGCTGATAATTGCTGCTTGTCTCTCTGCAATAATAGGACCAATTTCCCCGCTTTCCACTGTAGGGTAGGCTAAGTGAAGCCGTTGCGCTTTGGCTACCAGTTTTTCGACAAACTGTTCAAAAATAGATTCAGCAACGTAGATCCGTTCAATGGAGAGGCATGACTGTCCAGTATTGACGACAGAACCCCACAAAATTGCTGATGTTGCTAAGTCCAAATCGGCTGATGGCAGGACAATAGCTGGGTCTTTGCCGCCTAATTCTAAAAAAGCAGGAATGAAGCGTTTAGCTGCGGCTTGTGCAACTTTTTGCCCCGTCGCCACACTCCCAGTAAAGCACACCAGATCCACATATTCGATGAGAGTCGCTCCTGTTTCACCTGCTCCCTCCACAAAAGTTAATACGTCGCGTAATTTTGGGACGGCGTTGAGTGCTGTTAACAGCGGTGCCACAAAGCGAGGAGCAATCTCACTGGGTTTGACGATGACGGCACAACCCGCCAGCAATGCAGGGATTGTATCAATTGTCGCAAGCAACAGGGGAAAATTCCACGGGCTAATTACCCCAACCAGGGGATAAGGAACCGCTGTTTGTTGCAGCTCGATAAAAGAAATTGCCGTGTCTTTTTTAGATTCTTGCAGCAGTTCTCTTGCTAATTTACACCAACGGTCAATGCTGGAGAGGAATGAGTCAATTTCTAATACCGAGATTGATAACCTGCCCGTATCATTGACCAAAGCTTCAGTCAGTTTATCGCGCCCGGATAATATAGCTTGCTTCCACTGCTGTAAAGCTTCGATTCTCCCTTCTAAACCAAGCTGTAGCCAGCTTTTTTGCGCTCTCCGTGAGCGGTTGCACTGCTGTGCTATCAACTTTGAGGGTGGAGGTATAATGACATAATCAAATTTTCCAGTCCGGGGGTTACGGACTTCTATTGGTTTAGACATGGCTCAAATTACCCCTAGTTTAGCTAGGCGCTCTATCGTTTCTTGCTGTGTTTGGATGAAGTGTTTACGGTCTACTTCTTTTTCCAGCATAGTGTTAGCTGGGTAAAAATGCGAGTGATGATAACTTTCTGCGTAGAGTTCAAACCGCTGTCGTGAAAGTAAATTATTTAACCCTGGTCGGCGGCGGTAGCGGCGTAAAGCAGCCATGTCTATCTCTGCAAAAGCTGCCATGCTCTCTCCAGAATCTGTCTCTGCTAAGACCAGTCCTCGATAATCAATGATTTTAGAGCCACCATCGGCAGAAGCCACAGGAATGGGGATATTAGCGATGCCTGCCGTATTGCTTGAGACTACGTATGCCATATTTTCTACAGCACGGCAGATTTTTGCCGCTTCTTTAGGAGCGCGTTCTTTGCCATACACTTCTGAAGTTGAATGAAGAAAAATTTCTGCCCCTCGCATTGCCAAACATCGTGTCACTTCCGGATACAAAATTTCTTCTGATGCGATCGCCGCCAAATTACCAATTGCAGTTTTTGCAACCGGAAACACGCCTTCCAATCCGTAGCAATCAAGATACTTATCCCAAACATCATGCGGTGTCGGAGCAAACATAGAATTTAACCGCCGATACCGCAAGACAACTGACCCCGACGGGTCGAGAACAAAGCAAGTTTGAAAGTACAACCCAGGAAAGTTGGGGTCGAGTTCGTAGGCGTTGCCAGCAAGAAATATACTATGCTTTTGGGCAATTTTACTAAGTGCCTCATATTCAGTACCCGCCATTTCTAGACAAGCTTTTTCCGCCCAGACAGCAAGTGACTCTCCCATCGGAAAACCCGTAAGGAAGTATTCCGGTAGAACAATTAAACGACAGTCGAAGCCGATGAAAGCGATGCTGGCAGCGATTTGTTGTGCCAAGCGGTTGATAGTATTTTGCATCAAAGAGCGGGCTTCTTGGCGGTCAGTTGCCTGGTTAACGGCGTGACATGTTACCTGGAGTGCCAAGGCTCGGAATGAGTCGATGCTTTCTGGATTGGCTGCCATACCCTGCTTTGTCTAATTGTCTAATTTATCATTATGTTACTGCTCTGTGATGCGAAAGGAACTGTTCGATTTGATTCAGTGGTATTGCACTAAGGGTTATCAAGCTGATGTCCAGCGCTTGAGGGAAGAGGAGTTCCCTGGACTTTTGACCACATTTAGTGAATTTCTTGAAGAAACCAACTGGGCAAATCAGGAACTCACCTACGAAAGTCTTGGCTTCTAACGTCTGGGGAGGTGAATTTGATACTGCTGTATAATGCGAGATAGAAATTAACTCAAAGATTCAATCAGCTTCACCACTCTTTCTTTAACTTCATCTCGAACGCGGCGGAAGGTTTCTATATCTTGCCCTTCTGGGTCTTCGAGTTGCCAATCTTCAAACACATCTCTAATCACCCATTCTTCGGGTAAATTCACTCCACAACCACAAAGAGAAATCACGGCATTGTAATCTTCAGCTTTGAAATCGCTTAAAGGCTTGGAAGTTTGGTTGCTGATATCAATGCCAATTTCTGACATCACTTGGACAGTGGTTGGATCTACGTAACTGTCTGCCAAACCGGAACTAGTGACGCCAACTTTGCCTTCTCCTAAAGTGCGAGCAAATCCCTCTGCCATTTGAGAACGACGGGAATTTTTCTTACAAACAAACATGACTTTTTTCATGATTTTATTGATTGTTAATTGTTGATAGGTTAACTGTTGAAAACTTTTATGAGCTTTGTGTAGCATTAACCTCAAGGGCAGTATTCGCTACCTTGATGGTTGCTTTTGCTGCTTTTTCTTTACGTTCGCTATGGCGGTCTGTGAGATAATCCACCTTGTCACGCAACAACAAAGTGAACTTATAAAGTTCTTCCATGACATCAATCAGTCTGTCGCGATAAGGCGAATCCTTCATCGTTCCGTCTTCGTTAAATTCTTGGTAAGCTTTAGCAACCGAAGACTGATTCGGAATCGTAAACATTCGCATCCAACGCCCTAAAATCCGCATGGTGTTGACGGCGTTAAAAGACTGAGAACCCCCACTAACTTGCATCACTGCTAAGGTTCTGCCTTGAGTCGGTCTGACTGCTCCTAATTCTAAAGGAATCCAGTCAATTTGGTTTTTCATAATACCAGTAATATTGCCATGCATCTCTGAAGAAGACCACACTTGACCCTCAGACCACAGGCTTAGCTGGCGTAATTCCTGCACTTTGGGATGGGTATCAGGGACACTATTGTGAATAGGTAATTGCCGTGGGTCAAAAAACCGGACTTCTGCACCAAATTCCTCGATAATTCGAGCAGCTTCTTCTGCTAAAAGGCGGCTATAAGAACGCTCTCGCAAAGAGCCATACAAAAACAATATTCTGGGTGGATGAGAAAAATTTGTCATGGAAATCAGCAATTACTTGAAAGCACTAATACAACGCGGGTCACGCAACGTTGCCTTTTCTGGTTCCCGTGGAAACCAAGCCGCTGTACGCTTACACAACTCAACCAACATCAACATCACTGGTACTTCGATTAAAACGCCAACCACTGTGGCTAGTGCTGCACCAGAATTTAATCCAAACAGCATCACCGCAGTTGCAATGGCAACTTCAAAATGATTGCTAGCCCCAATTAATGCTGCTGGTGCTGCATCTTCATAGGATATGTTGAGTTTTAAAGCTGCCACATAGGAAATTAAAAAAATGAAATTCGTTTGAAGGAACAGGGGCACTGCAATTAACAATATGTGCAAGGGGTTATTTACAATTAACTCACCCTTGAAAGCAAATAGCAGCACCAAAGTTATCAACAAAGCAGTGATAGAAATTGGCGTGAGATACTTTAAAAATCGCCGTTCAAACCATTCTCTTCCCTTGTGTTTGAAAATCCAATAACGGCTGTACATTCCTGCGATTAACGGCAATCCAACATAAATTAGCACCGACAAAACGATTGTTTCCCAAGGCACTGTTAAATCATTTGCTGCCAATAACCATCTACCTAACGGTGCATACAAAAATAGCATCGCCAAAGAATTCACCGCCACCATTACCAAGGTATGTCCTTGGTTGCCGTAGGAAAGATACCCCCACATCAGCACCATTGCTGTACAAGGAGCTATTCCTAGTAAAATGGTGCCTGCAATGTAAGAATTTGCTATTGCTACTTCACTACCACGAATGATTTCGGTTCCTGTAATGAAAGGACGAAATAACCATCCTAAGAAAAACTGTGCGATCGCTACCATCGTAAATGGTTTAATTAACCAGTTCACCACCAAGGTAAGAATAACAGGTTTTGGGGCACGAATCGCATTCGCA
>NZ_JBAHYJ020000051.1:0-19149 GCF_036697665.2 Scytonema sp. PRP1
GATTTATCTCTTTGCTTTTGTTGCTAAATCCAGTGATTGTTACTATTACTGCTTGGATAATTTTTTCGAAAACCTAAGTATTTTTAATTTGCTAGGTCTGGCTTTAATTTTAGCAGGTATAGCTCTAGCAATTTCTAATCAAAAAGCAATAAAAACTAAAGTTATTTCTAATAATGATTCCTAGAGAAATGGAAGGTAGAGAATGTCTATTAGTAGAAGGCTGGTGGCAGGTAAGCACGTGGAGACGACAGTGCCAAAAACCACTAGGCTGGGGGTGGCGGCAATGTTCTTTGTTTATGGTGCAGCATTTGCCAACTGGGTGTCGCGCATCCCAGCAGTTCAACAGAAACTGGGATTGGGTACTGGCGCGCTAGGATTGGCTCTGCTGGGCATGCCCGTAGGCTTGTTGCTGAGTACGCCAACAACTGGATGGTTAGTCACTCGCATGGGTAGTCGTTCAGTCACAAAAATAGCGGCGCTGAGCTACTGTATGGTACTGCCCTTACCAGCATTAGCGCCTAATCTGCCACTACTAGCAAGTGCCTTGGTGGTAGTAGGCGCTATCGGCGGAGCAATGATCTTGTCCATGAACACCCAAGGCATTGCGGTCGAGCGATGTTACGATCAACCCCTCATGTCGTTATTTAATGGACTGTTCAGCCTTGGCGGTCTGGTGGGTGCAGCGGGGGAGGTATAGTAGCTTCTTTAGGAGTGACTCCCGTTCCACATTTGGTTAGTGCAGCACTTTTGTTGGGAATGGTCGCACTCAAAGCGTCCCGTTGGCTGTTGCCATCAGAAGTTGACACTATCAATCAGGGGTCACCGTTTGTTCTCCCAACACGCTCGCTGATTGGTCTGGGGGTAGTAGCATTTTGTGTCTTCCTCGGAGAAGGCGCAATGGCTGACTGGAGTGCCATCTATCTTAGTCGGACGCTTGAAACTGGAGCTGGGATAGCTTCTGCTGGATACGCAGTGTTCTCCTTAGCTATGGCTGTGTGTCGCCTCATTGGAGACAGGCTTACTCAAAGTCTCGGCCCAGTTAGAATGGTACGCTTTGGTGGCATCATGGCTGCTATCGGGATGGGGTTATCTTTACTAATTGCCCAGCCAGTTGCTGCGCTCATTGGCTTCGCTTGCGTTGGTGTTGGCTTCTCCTGCATTGTACCACTGGTGTTTAGTGCAGCTGGGCGCACGCCTGGAATAGCCCCAAGTATGGCTTTGGCGGCGGTGACAACCACTGGCTACTTCGGATTTCTGTTCGGTCCACCTCTTATTGGGTTCGCTGCCGAGTTGCTCACCCTTCGTGGAGCCTTAGGCATTGTCGTCCTCCTAAGTGCAACAATTGCCGTACTAGCCCAAACCGTTGGTTGCGCGACTGGTTCTTTTGAAGAAGGCAGTCCCAATGAAAAAATTTCACCGCCAAGTATGAAAATGTGGTAGTTTCTAAGATAAGGCGCGGAATGAGTGATGAGCGCTTATTTTTGGACACAGTATTTATCCAAGCTTTGTTGAATAAACGCGACCAGTATCATGGAATAGCTAGAGCATTTGTGCCAAGAGTGCGAGCAGCGGCGGCTGTTTGGGTTACGGAAGCGGTGTTGGTGGAAGTTGGTAATGCCTTGGGTGCTGTCAATCGTCCTGCTGCGGTGCAATTTATCCAACAGTGTTACCGTACAGCTAATTTGCAAGTGGTCATGGTGGATACGCCACTGCTCACCCGTGCGTTACAGCTTTACAGTGAGCGTCCTGACAAAACTTGGGGTTTGACGGACTGCATTTCCTTTGTGGTGATGTGGGAGCAAGGTTTGACTGATGCAGTCACTGCTGATATGCATTTTGTTCAAGCGAGTTTTCGGGCGTTGTTGCCGGAATCATTGACAAGATGAATTGTCAAAAAAACTTCGGTAAGGGGATTATATTTTTCAGAATTGTACCGCGACTCGTTATTTTACGAATACGAAGGGGCAAGTTTGTTGTGAGCCGAAGGAGAAAACAAAGCAGCAGGCTCAAGCGCAAGCGCAGGCACTTTCACACAAATGATTTAGGATTGCTATAATGCTTTGCGCTAGCTTGTGCGAATAGCAGTGGTGAAAGGTGAACTTGTGCAGCAAGCATCACGAAATATTATTTTTTTTGAATAATCACAACAAATATCGGAGTGATAAATGAAGAGGCAAGTCATTATTTACCCAGGAGAAGACGGTTATTGGGTAGCTGAATGCCCTAGCTTACCTGCTTGCATCAGTCAAGGGAAAACGAAAGAAGAAGCTGTTACCAACATCAAGGAAGCCATTGAACTTTATATTGAAGTACTTAAAGAAGAAGGTCGCCCTATTCCACAAGACAACTTGGAAACAGTTTTAGTCGATGTATGAGCAAGTTGCCCATAATTTCTGGTCAGGAATGCATTAAAGCACTGAGAAAAGCTGGTTTTCACGTCTTGCGCAACGGGGAAGCCACATTATTTTACGTTAGGTTGAGCCGTTTGCCGAAGTTGTTGTCCCGAATCATGACGAATTGGATAAAGGAACATTACGAGCTATCATTCGACAGGTAGGTTTGAGTGTTGATGAGTTTATTGAGCTGCTGTAAGTGAAAGATTAAGTGCGATCGCACTTGGGTTAGGAATGCGATCGCACGTTAGCAAAATTGAACTTTAATAAATATCGTTATGGGTAAAAGTTTTTCCATTCTTATTCTGCGTTGTGCTTAAGGTTTAAGCGGCACAAAGTCATAGCCTGTGGGAGTGCCAGGTTTTGGCTGAACTTTGACTAAGAAGATGGGATTGTCAATGCGATCGCCTGATGATGAAAACTTAATCGTTCCGGTTGCGCCATTGACTGAAAAATCTGGTTTGTGCAGCACGTCTTTCAATTCATCGCGAGTGTTGCTTTGCTGCAGACCAGCAATAATAGCCTTAGTTGCATCATAAGCCGTCGCCGTTCGCCAATTTACTGGTCCACCCCAAAATTCTTGAGCTTTTTGCCCGAAGGGATTACCAGCAATTGCTGCGGGATGCCAAGGTGCAGCGAGTACCATGCCATTGATATCGGCTTTGCCCTCCTTTAAAGTTTGATCTGTGAGCAGTGTGGGACTGCTAAATAGCGCCAATCGTCCTTGATTAGATCTTGCTACCGTTAGAGCTTCCTGAATTCTGTCTATGTAGGGAGATAATAGTAAGCCATCTGCACCACTGCGGATAGCTTGATCAATGACTTCACTGGGGTTGAATTTGGAGGCTGAAGGATCACATTTTGTCGAATTAACTCTGCGACCAGCAGTCGTGATTGCTTTGGTATACTCTTCCGTAAGCGATTGATTATCCACCGCTTTGGAATCCACACAAATAAGAATATTGCTTTTGCTAGCTGTCTTAATGGTATAATCAGATAATCTATTTGCTATCAAGTCAATTCTAGGAGCAGTGCGGAATATATAGTTGCCCATGTTTGAGAGGCTTTTGGCAAAACCAGTGGGAGCAACCATGACTAACCCTCCCTGTTGATACACAGGAGCAGCAGCTATAGAAGCATTACTGGCATTATGTCCCACTACAGCCAAAATACTAGGATCTTTAACAAACTGATCAGCAAGCTGTGGGGTATGGGTTTGGTCATTATTATCGTTAGCGATCGCTACCTGCAAGAGCTTGCCATTAATTCCACCACTTTGATTCACCTCATTTTGAGCCTGAGCTACACCGCGCAGTATCTCTTTTGCTACATTCGTATTACTACCAATAGGTACGCTCACGGCAATTTTGAGGGAATTACCCTTCTTACCAGCTTGAGCATTGTTCAAGTAAATCAATCCTTCTGGGTCAAGACGGCACGTTTTCCGATATAATGTGAATTTATCGATAGCAGTCTGAAAATCGTTCTTAGCAAATGCCTGAATTCCGGCTTGTTTATCCGGATTCGTATCTCCTTTGAGTAAAATTTTGTCACCCAAACTAATCTTTAACCCTGTTTCTGGTTGTGCATTATTTTGACAAGATGCAATGCCTGGTATCAAAGGTTGATTTGATTTGTGGTTAAACCAAAAGCCTGCCCCAAAGCAACTGACTGCTCCAATGAACAATGCCATGAATAAGAGAAAATTTTTCTTTCTGGAGGGGTGAGGAGTTGGATTCCCTGGTGTTGAAGGTTGCTGTTCCGCAATTATAGGAGCTTCAATTAGGGCTATATCTTCATCTCTTAGTCCTAACGCTTGCTGAAGACGTGTCAAATCAGCGCGAGTTCTATCACTGAGAGGAAACCCACGTTCAATTTCCGTACGTAACGCCTGCTCATATCGCTGCAATTTTTGCTTGTAGACTTTGATAGGTTCTAAAACTTGAGCCTCAATTGCGGCAGTATCTTGAGATGGTAGTCCCAACGTATTTCGTTTCTCGTCCAATGTAGTGCGACCAGTAAAAGAAATCTCGCCGTCGCCGCCCTTGACCCAATACTCAACTTCTCGACGATATATCAGCTTTGGGTCACCAATGGGTGCTTTGGCAAGCTTGATTTTATAGCCTTCTTTGATGGCATATATCTCCGGTTTCATTGCAGGAGCAACTTCTTGGACTTTTTGTTTGGCATACTCATGCAATTCATCAACAGAGATCCAACCATCTTGATCCCGATCTGCTGCACCAGTCTCCAGCCCCTCAACTATATAGCGGGTATAAGTTGAAATATCGGCTCCTTGCTGTTCAAAAGAGTATTGAGTTGAAGTCGAAGATGTGAGAACAGCCCGCCCCTCTTGACCCAATTGGTTTTTGACATCTACAAAACCATCATCTTTAGCTGATTTAGCTGACATACCCTCAGCAAACGCACCACTGAAGCAACAATCAAGAATCACTACCTGCTGTCTGGGTTTGGGGCGGCTATTGCTCATGATGTCATGTACAAAGCTAGCTGCCACTGCTGTTGATCTAACAAGTTCTCCTTTGTCAGTTTTGCGGGTGTTGCGAGTGGCGAAGTAAAGCTTGCCGCTCTCATCCTTGATTCCATGACCAGAGAAAAATAGCAGCACTAAGTCATCTTTTTGACGACCTGAAAACAAAGTTTCGATCGCTTCCTCCATCGCCTGTCGTTCCGGATTGAAGAGCGGTTTTACCTCATCAAAACCACCAATCTCTGGATGCTGCAAAATTCGCTGCATTGCCTCCACATCATTTATAGCTGCAAGCAACGGGGTAAGACCCATCTCGTACTCACTCACCCCAATCAGCAGGGCAAACTTAGCCATTTGCAAGCTCCTTGCCTGCTACAAATTGCTCTGCTATCTGAGCAATGGTAAGTCTAATGTTGCATTGTCCTGCCATCTTGAACCTCAAAGCGATGGTGTCATGCAGTTATTATAAAAATAACCGTATTTTCTCGCTTGATATCAGGACAAAATTATCATTTGATGCCAGTGGCGTATTCGCTCCTAGGTGTTCCTTAACTCGAAGCACTCGTATAAAACCGCAACGCAAACTGCCAAAACCTGGAGGAAACAAAAAACAGTGCGATCGCCAACACACCTGCGCCTACTACCCAACCGATTTGACCCCTACCTAGCATCGCTTCCGCAGGTATAGTTGTTAAAAAAGCGACAGGAACAACATACGTGAAGAAAAAGCGGTATGCAGTAGGATATGCTACCATCGGATATCGCCCAGCTTCCAAAAAACCCCGCAGGACTTCGGTGACGTTGTAAATTTTGACAAACCAAATACTCGTGGCTCCTAGCATGAACCACAAACTGTAAAGAATGACCAAGCCAAAACTCAGGGGAATTGCACTGATCAGGTAGTCGTGTATTCCTAAACCAAGTTTTCTACCTGCGTAGCCAATTATGATACTCCCAAAGATGATATCTGGCAGTCCCCAAGGTGAAACGGTACGGGTGGAAAGCCAAAACTGGCTACGGATGGGTTTGAGTAGCACAAAGTCCAGTGTACCTTCCTGTACATGGCGGACAATGCTATTTAAGTTTGGGGCAAGGAAAGTTGCAGAAAAACCTTGCAGCAGGGTAAAAATTCCCAAAACTACCAAAGCTGCTTCCCATGACCACCCTGAAAAGGTGTAGCCGTTACCGTAAAACAAGAATAGCCCGAAGAGACTGCCTGCAAGATTACCCAAGCTGCTCAAGGTTGCTAAGAGGAAGTTGATACGATACTCCAGCTCAGCCTCTATGGCAGCGCTCCAGAATAATCTTAGTACTTTTAGGTATCTGTTTCTCAAGCTGAAGAACAATCAGGGCAAAACTAGGTTCAATGCTTTTATTATCTCATCTACGTCAAACTTTTTGCTCGCGCCTACTCGTTTTCTTTCTGTTCTACAGTTTGTTCAAATACTTGTTTTAATAAAATCAATCCTTCTTCTATCTGAAGAATTTGTTCTTGTGTGAGGTGAGTGAAGAGATCAGCAATGCGATCGCGAGTTTGTTTGCGAGCTTGTTCCAAGTGATGCAGCCCGTCTTCAGTCAGCTTGAGGACAATACGCCGCCGTTCTTGGGGGTGATCATTGCGATGCACATAGTTGCGCTGAACAAGCCGCTCTATAGTTGCTGAGGCTGTCGCACGAGTCACTCCCAAGTGTTCGGCAAGGTCAGAAAGTGAAGCACCAGGATTACGATCTAAAAATGCGAGCGTCCGGAATTGAGGGACGGACAAGGTAGTAGAGCCTATAGCACGCATATCTGCTCGGATTGCTCGCATAACCAATGGAATTGTTTCCATTACCTTAGCCGCACAATCTTTTGAGGTTGTTTTTTGAGAAGTTTGCTTTAAGCTCATTTTATTGTTATTTTTCCTAACTCATTGCAAGTTTAACGATGCAAAGTTGTCATTCTACCTTAGAGATAACAATCTCTTAACCTCTGCTGCCACTTTTATTACAATCAGAACACAGCAAAATCATAGGTAGAGCAGATGCTTTACCTACGATACATAGATTTCCGTTAAGAAAAACGCTAAAACTTGCAGTAATATCAAGTCCGGTTGATTAGTGTCTATTCCCCCAGAACCCCACCCCGGCTTTGCCTTACGCCAAAACCGCCCCTCCCCTTTACAAGGGGAGGGGTTGGGGAGCCAGCGCCGTGCGGTGAGACAGCCCTGCAGGCGGGTTTCCCGCCGTAGGGGACTGCGAACCCGAAGGGGGGTTCCCCCCGTTGAGGCGACTGGCGTGGTGGGGTTTGCACTCTGGTTGGTAATGATGAGTGTTTAAACGGACTTGGTATGACTTAGAACTGAAGGCAAAGAAAAAATCGCATGAGTCTGCGTCGAATAAGTTACATAACCACTACATAACCACGCGTGAATACAGTCGTCCACTAATGACCGTCATAACCACAATTGCAACTAGCAGAACTGTAAAGTCCACAGCAAACCCATATGTGCTTGTGCCATTTGCCAACATTGTACCTCTAAGAGCATCAACCTGATATGTTAACGGATTAAGGTGTGAAATCATCTGCAACCATTTTGGCATCAGCGAAATGGGGTAGATCGCATTGCTCGCAAAGAACAATGGCATAGTCATTAACTGCCCAATCCCTGTAAAGCGTTCTCTTGTTTTCACAAGACATCCAATGATTAGTGAAAAGGTCGAGAAACAGACTGCTCCCATAACTACAATCAGCACAACTCCCATAATGGCGAGCGGATTGAAATTCAACTTGACACCCAGCAGCAGTGATAATCCATAAATAATCACTATCTGAGGTAGACTTCGCACCCCAGAAGATAGAGATTTGCCCAGTACCATAGCTACGCGGGGAGTGGGACTAGCCAGGAATTTATGAACTATTCCTAAGTCTTTTTCCCAAATAATTGCCATACCACCTGTGAAAATTGCCATGAATAGCACGCTTTGAGCCAAAATTCCAGCAGCCATGAAGTCCAGATATGGCAAGCCATTCGTGGGAATGGCACGAATGCGGCTAAAGACTTGTCCAAAAATCAGAAGCCACAATGCAGGTTGCGCTGTACGCAAAAATATATCGCTTGGATCATGCAATAGCTTGCGTACTTCCAGTTCGACAATCACGAGTGTCTTTGTTATCAGGTCGGAGATGGCAGCCAGTAAATTTGCTGAACGAGAGCGTCCGTTAGCCCAACCGACGTGCAGCGCGTCTGATTCTCGATGTCTCATGGTAGTTGACTCCTGATGCTAGTTGGTCACCTGTGTAGTGGATAAACACATCATCTAAAGTTGCATTACTCTTAGCCAAAGAAGCTTTCAATTCTGTGGGTGTACCAGTTACAACGATTTTGCCTCGATGCATAATTGCGACTCGGTCACATAAGCTATCTGCTTCTTCTAAAAAGTGAGTAGTTAACAGTACAGTCGTGCCATAATTCTCAAGGAGTTGTTGCACAAGCTCCCACACCTGATTGCGTGCGATCGGGTCTAGTCCTACAGTTGGCTCGTCAAGAAACAGAATTTTAGGCTGATGCAGAATTGACTGAGCAATTTCCAGCTTGCGGATCATGCCACCAGAGTAGTTTCGCACGAGTCTGTGGGCGACATCCTGCAAACCCATAAATAATAGAGCCTCCCGGATTCGATGTTCGCGTTTTGTCCGGGGAATATCGTACAGCTTGGCAAAAATCAGCAGATTTTCATAACCTGTTAAATTGCCATCACAAGAAAGTGCTTGGGGGACATATCCAATGAGTCGCCTCACTGCTGGCGCTTGATGAGTCACGTCAAATCCAGCTATGACTGCCTGTCCTGAACTAGGGGGCAGCAGAGTTGTCAACATCTTAATTACTGTACTCTTGCCTGCACCGTTCGGTCCTAGCAAGCCAAACACCTCACCGACTTCTATAGTGAAACTCAAGGCATCGACTGCAGTAAATTTGCCAAATTTGCGACTCAGGTCGTACGCCTGCAATGCAGCCTCAGTGATAGTCAGTTGCACCACGGATGAAATTTGCCTCCATCAGTTAGATAATCTAACAATTAGTATTACATATGTTAGCTCACTCGAATACTTACGTTTCATTCACAGATGCAGAACTTACGCACTAAAACGGTCTAGGAACATTCTGGCTAATACAGGAGTTTTCAATTAGGTAGAACGCAGGTTTTCCGTAGGGGTACGCTCGCCTTGCTGTGCTCCTACGTATATTGGCATTGTGTTCTCTGCCTTTGGTATATGCAATGAAAAAGCGTGAGAAATCAGTTAAAGTCAAAAAAATTCTGATATTCCTTTAAATTTTGTGTTAAATAAGTTATTGAATGAAAGGATTTTCTATGCATTTTGATTTAGTACAAATAATAAAATCACTGGGCTACTTTGGAGTATGGGGAATTATTTTTGCTGAGTCTGGCTTACTGATTGGCTTTTTTCTACCAGGTGATAGTTTGCTGTTCACTGCTGGATTCGTAGCATCTCAGAAACTACTTAACATCTGGGTTCTCGTAATTGGCACTTTTCTCTGTGCAGTCCTTGGCGATAATGTGGGTTATGCAACTGGACACAGATTTGGTCGTAGGCTCTTTCAGAAAGAAGATTCATGGTTATTTCATAAAAAACATTTGGTAAAAACAACAAATTTTTATCAAAAGCATGGTAAGAAAACACTTGTTTTAGCGCGATTTGTGCCTATCGTGCGGACTTTTGCGCCGATTGTTGCTGGAATTGGTGCGATGGATTATCGTACATTTATGTCCTATAACTTAATTGGCGGCTTACTTTGGACATTCGGCATCACTCTGTTAGGATTTTTCTTAGGAAAATCCTTACCTGCCGAACAGGTAGATAAGTTTTTGTTACCAATTATTGGATTAATTATTGTTGTTTCTTTAGTGCCATCAATTATTCATCTTGTCAAAGAAAATAAGATGAACGGACATTGAAGTGGCAGTCGTATAAACAGGTGCGTTAAGCGCTTCTCACTGTATCATTGGTGCAAAGTTAGAAATAATCTCTACCTAAGGCACTTACTACTTTTGGCTTGTGAGTGTTGAAGTCTTGAGTGGTATTTCTGTACTAAGTTTCTAGAACAAGGTAATTTCGGTATTTTATGGCTAGACTTTCTAACGAATTACAGCGCTTTTTTTTTGAAGAAGAGCGACCATCACAAGTTAAGTTGGCAGACATTCTGCTGCTAGCAGGAGAACGAATTTTTGGTTTTTTGTTCGTTATCCTGTCTTTACCTTCAGCTTTGCCAGTTCCTGCGCCTGGTTACTCTGTTCCTTTTGGTATCCTGATTTTTTTACTAGCGATGCAGTTGCTCGTGGGTTCTAAAAGCCCTTGGCTACCACAACGGATGATGAATCATCCGATCAAGCTGGAAACTGTCCAGAAGTTTTTGAAAGCAGGGCTACCTTGGTTGCGAAGGATTGAAGCCCTCGCTCGTCCCCGTATGACCTATATCTGTACGACTGTACCAGGTAGAGTGACGATTGGCAGTACGATCGCTCTGATGGCAATTTCGATGATGATTCCCATTCCGGGAACAAATACTCTACCCGCAATGGGAATTTTCGTGACTGGCTTTGGTTTGCTAGAAGATGATGGTGCTATTAGTCTCAGTGGTTTAGTCCTTTGTGTGATGGGTGCAATTCTAACTACCTCAATTTTATTTGCGTTAATTTGGGGTGGTTCCAGTCTTCTTGACGTGATCAAGACTTGGTTGGGTCGTTAACTAACTATTTGTTCAAAGAAAATAAGAGTAAGAAAGGGGGGATGTCTTCAATGGGAAGCAAATGTTGAGCAGCACCGAGTGCCAGTGCCTCTTTCACCATGCCAAACGCCACACCATTGTCATCTTGGGCGATTGTCAGACCTCCTACTTGAGAAATTGCCTGTAAGCCTTGTACACCGTCATGACCAAGCCCAGTTAATAAAACCCCAGCGGTTGTTTTGCCATAGAAGCTAGCCATAGATTTAAACATAACTGTAATCGAGGGACAATGCTTTTCTCCTGGTACAGCTCTTGAATAAATAAACTTGCCTCGAGAGTCTAATTCAAGATGATTCTTCTCTGGAGCAAAATAAACTGTTCCTGGTTCAGGGGACTCACCAATTTCAGCAACTTTGATTCTCAACTTACACTCCAAGGACAACCAATCCACCAATTTTGACAAAACGCCTTCACCTACGTGCAAGGTACAAATAATCGGCAATGGGAAATCAGCCGGCAGTTTGCCCAAAATCTTTTGGATAGCTTGAAGACCTCGTGTGGAAGCCCCTATACAGATCACCCTGAAGGAAAGAGTCACATTTGTTACTGGTGTTTCAGCTTTTAAGGACGACCCAGATGTTGTCGGCGACCCAGGAGGAGTCAACGGCTGTTTTTCTTGTTGCGGTTTGGCAGCCACTTTCATACTCGAAAGGACTTTAATTTTGGCAATCAACGCTGCTCTGATTTTCTCGTAGTCAGTCGGCGAACCAGTGGTTGGTTTGGGGAAAATATCTGCAGCACCGGCTTGCAACAGACGAAAGATAGTGTCGATGTCGGTGTTTTGGACAAAATTGCTAATCACCAAAATTGGTCGCGGGTCTTGAGCCATGACACGCTTGGTCAACTCCAGACCATCCATATTTTCCATCATCAGGTCTGTACAAATCACATCCGGCTGGGTCTTGGTAATCACTTCCAGACCCTCCTCACCATCGCGTGCTGTACCAACCACAGCCACCTCTGGTGAGGAATTTAGTAATCGTTGGAGAATTTCCAGAGCAACAGGGGAATCCTCAACCAGAACCACTTTCTTTTGGCGTATACTCATTTATACGAACTTCCTTAATGTATCTAAAAACTCTCCTTGCTCGAATTCGCCTTTGGTGATGTAAGCGTTTGCTCCCACCTGTGCGCCTTGGCGCTTGTCCTCCTCGGATGCCATCGTTGTCACCAAAATGACAGGCAATTCCTTGTACTCTGGTAATTCCCGAATTTTAGCAGTCAGTTCCAGCCCATCCACATTTGGCATTTGGATGTCCGAGATCACAGCATCGAATTGGCTTTCCCTGAGTTTGTTAAAGCCGTCTTGACCGTCTATAGCAGCAGTGACTTCGTAACCAGCACTTTCCAAAATCCGCCTCATTTGGGTACGAATGGGAATGGAATCTTCAACCAGAAGAATTTTCTGTTTGATTTGTGCTTTTTCGGTTAACTCCTTAACTGTAATAGAAACAACTGTCTTCTTAGCTGACTTGAACAAATCTGGAGGATTGAGCACCATGCAAACTTCTCCCGTACCGAGAATTGTGGCACCGGATATATTGCAAACTCTCTTCAGCAAATGACTCTGTGGCTTCAAGACAATGTCCTGTAGCTCCAAGACACTGTCTACTAGCAGTCCCAAACGCTCGGAACCAAGCTGCAGAATAACACAGGGAATGCTTTTGATGCCAACGTTCAAAGCTTGGGTTGATGCAGGCACTTTGACAGGTAAGCCTAATAAATCTGCAAGCCAAGCAACCGAGACAGGCTGTCCTTGGAAGGGGAAGGTTTGGCTCCCTTCCACCGCAAAGATTTCCTGAGGAGAAACCAACAGCATTGTTTCCACAAATTCTACAGGGATGGCATAGGAATTTTGGTTCACCTGCACAATCAAGACATGGGTCGTTGCGAATATGCTACTGAGCGTGATGCGAAATAAACATCCCTTGCCTGGAGTAAATTCTACTTGGATGGTTCCTTTGAGTCGTTCGACGTTGGCACGCACGACATCCAAACCGACTCCTCTGCCGGAAATCTCAGTGACTGCTGTGCGGGTGGAGAAACCAGGGGCAAATATCAATGCCTGAATCTCCGCCGTTGACATAGCTGCCAGTTCTGCTTCAGAGCGAATCCCACGGCGCATAGCTGCCAGTTTAATGGCTTCGATATCCAAACCGCGTCCATCATCTGAAACTTCAATACTCACGGTGTTGCCAGTTTGGTACACCCTCAAGTGAATTGTTGCTGTAGGGACCTTGCCAAATTTTGAACGCTCTTGGGGTGTTTCGATGCCATGATCTATAGCATTACGGAGGATGTGCATCAGCGGGTCTTTCATCTCTTCAATAATCCGCTTGTCTACACTAATCTGTTCACCAACGATTTGAAGATCAACTTCTTTGCCTTGCTGCTTAGCCAAATCTCGTACCGTGCGAGGAAACAGATGAAAAATGGTGGATAATGGCAGTAGTCGCACAGAGGTGACTCCCGACTGAAGTTCATTGGATATGATTTCGAGTCTGGCAGTATAGTCAAACGCTTTCTTCTGGAGTCGATTGAGATACTCTCCCAGTTGCTTGAGGCGGTTTTCTGTTAAGGAGCAGGAATTTTGCATCTGTTGCACTTGACTACCTAGCCCGCGTCGCTCTAGGTCTCTATATGCTTGACGGATCACAAAGGCTTGTCGGTTCAACTCTTCCCATAGGGTGATCATTTCGTCAATTTCAACAAGTTGGTCTGCAATCTGACCTTTGGTAACCACCAGTTCACCCACTTGTGTCAAGAGCTTATCGAGCCTTTGGGATTCAACGCGGATAGTGTCAATTTGGTAGTCGCTTTCTGCCGCAAAAGTGTCTGCGCTCGCTACCGTGGATTCACTAGTTTCAACTGCATTATTGAATACCGTTGGTGGTTCTGCCAGGGTCGAGGAATCTTCCTCTGATTCGGCATCATCGAAGACCAAGGACTGTGCAAAGGGGAAGGTAGAGGAATCCTCCTCTGATTCAGCCATGTTTTCTGGTACGGTTTCTGGAATTTCCGACCATGCATCACTAGACTCACCTCTCATAAGTTGAGCTAGGATATGGAAGACGCTGACTCCTGCTGGTTGTCCGGTAACGGCTTCATGGGCAATTTTACGAATAGCATCTAGTCCTTGAGAAAGGCATTCGTAGAGTTCGGAAGTAAAAACTCGCTCACCCTGCTTAACGGATCCCAGAATTTCTTCGATTTGGTGGGTGAGGGTTTCCACATCTTTGACCCCCAACATCCGGGAATCACCTTTGAGGGAGTGGGTTTCTCGGAGTAATCCTTCGAGTTTGCCCTTGTCTTGGGGATTTTTTTCGAGATGCAGCAACCCTGCTTCGATTTTCTGTATGCGTTCGGCACTGGCTGCTTTGTACAGCGATCGCAGTTCTTCGTCTTCTATCATCATGGCTTTAAAGCTGTTTTGATGAATGATTTTGTTTTGTTTTGTTACAGCATAGCCTGAAGATTCTGAGCCGCTTCACTGAGGTCTTCGGTAGCTTCTTTCACCTGGGAGATGCCAATGGCTGTTTCTTTTGCCTCTAAGTTGATAGCATTCATCGCTGCGACAACCCTTTGCACCGCAACAGCTTGCTGTTTAGCTGTCATGGCAATCTCTTGGTTGTTAAGGAACACCATGTTAACAGCGTCGGCGATGTTTATAAACACATCACCTGTTTCTTCTGCTAACTTGATTCCTTGCGTCGCTTTCTTGGTGCCTTCATCAGTCACCATGATAGTGGAGTTAATTGCTGCTTGCACTTCGTTGACCAAAATATGAATTCGGTCAGCTGATTTCCTGCTTTGATCAGCCAGTTTACGAATTTCGCCAGCCACGACGGCAAAGCCTTTGCCTTGCTCACCCGCACGCGCTGCTTCTACGCCTGCGTTGAGAGCCAACATATTTGTTTGGGTCGCCAAATCTGCGACGATGTCAGAAACTGTGGTGATTTGTCCTGTTTGCTCAGAAAGACGAACAATTTGGTTGGCGATCGCAATCACCTGGTCTTTCAGTTCCGAGATACCGTCCATCGTCACACCCACTGTTTTCGTTCCTGACTCAGCCAGTTCTAAGGCTTTCTGCGCCCCAGAAGCAGAAACTTCGGCTTTTTGGGCGGATTGGAGCGAATAAGTTCCCACTTCCTCAATAGTCACTGTGGTTTCATTCACTGAGGAAGACTGCTGCAAGATGGTGCGTTCCTGTTCGTTGACTGTGCTAGTAATGTCTTTTGTCGAAGATGCAACCGCATTAGAGGCGTCTTGGATTGTCTTAGCAATACTGGACGAGAGGGCATAAGAAATGACTAGGGAGATAGAGGCAGCTAGCAATGTACCCAAACCGGCAATAATTTGTATCAAGACAGTTGCCTGTTTGACTTCGTTAATCGATGCTTGAATAATTTTGTCTTGCTCCTGTTCAAACTCTTTCTGCAACGCTTCAGCGTTTTGAATAAACGGTCTAGTTTTTTCTGTTTGAAATGTTTTGAGTGTCTGATCTCTCTTACCTGTTTTTACCAAAGTAATAGTCTCTCGACCA
This sequence comes from Scytonema sp. PRP1, assembly GCF_036697665.2. Lineage (NCBI taxonomy): Bacteria > Bacillati > Cyanobacteriota > Cyanophyceae > Nostocales > Scytonemataceae > Scytonema > Scytonema sp. PRP1. The sequence goes on from NZ_JBAHYJ020000051.1 coordinate 15,216, forward strand.
GATTGCTCGATTTGCTGTCCAAGTTGACGAATTTTTGTCAATCGCTCTTTCTGCTGTGGGTTGAAAACAACTTTTTCCGCAGCGTCCAGGGATTTCTTATAGTCAGATACCCCTGTGTTAAAGGATTCTTCGAGATTTTCAGTATCACTAAATATTAAGAAGCCGCGTGTTGCCCGTTCCATCCTTGATAGACCCAGCGTTGCTTTAGATGCTTCACCAGATGCGGTTTTGGCATCTTCCACTTGTTTGAAGGATTGATCGAATCTTCGAGAATTTCCAAAAGCTAGAGCGCTAATCACTATCAATAAGAACAGCGGAAATGAATACCCCAATAAAATTCGACCTCTTAACTTTAATTTTGCCAACATATGTTCATATCCTTCTGGGTGATATCTATAAAATAATTGAGAATTGAGTCATTTTTTTGAGTTATACTTAATACGAATTGTCGGTCACACTAAATTTGTTCATTCACTACCAGTCCTCCTTGAATCAGGATTTTAGGTAAATCTAGGACAATCAGCATTTTTTCTTCAAAGAAAGCTATTCCTTGAAGGTACTGTGCATCGCCCGTGAGTTTTATTGTGGGCAAAGGTTTGATTTCAGCAGGGTTGAGATTAACCACCTCCAAAACTTTATCGACAGGTAATCCGGCAAGAATATCATCAACTTGAACCACCACGGCTTTAGAACCAACTCTAATCGGGCTGATTGGCAAATTCAGAACATTTCTAATATCAACTAAGGTGACAATTTCTCCACGCAAATTCATATTGCCAATAATATGGTTTGGGCAACAGGGAATTGGTGTCAAATTGTCAATATCAGTGAATTCCCGCACCAGTTCTAAGTCTAGCCCATAGTACTCGTCACCAATGCCTATCACTGCTAAAGGCATCAGCTTGTTTGTCACCTCTAAGTCTTCTAATGATTGCCTGAGATCAAGAGCCCGCTGTCGGAAAATAACTCTTTCTTCAGGAGTTGCATGCGGACAAAATAAGTCATAAAAGTTTGGTGTTTGGAATTCCTCAATCTGTTGGTATTCGTGATAATTTTGTTGTTGGTCATCACCTGTTATCATCTCCAACTGGCTTTGTGCATCCCAAATCAAGGTGACTAAAATATCTGGTTGACGAACTAATTTCTTGGAATCAAGCAAAAAAATTGTTTCTGAATCTATATTGGCGATACCAGTAAGAAATGTCGTGTTGATATCACAAAGGAATCCATCAGAAGGCGCTGTTTCAATGACTTCATCATCTAGTTCTAACATTTCCTTTACCTCGTGAACTAGTATGCCAATTTGCAAGCCCTCCCACCCTAAAATAATGATGTAGTCGCTAAGAAAGCAAACTTTCGGGGGATATCCTTGAAGCCAATCAAGATGTATTACTGGCACAATTTGCGTCCGCAAATTGAGGATGCCGATAATATCGGTACTTGCTTCAACAACAGGTATCAGTTCCGGAATCGGAAAAATTTCTTGAACCAGCGCTGCTTCGATTCCATAGTGCAAATCATGTATACGAAATGTCAGGTATTTTTTGTTCTCCATTGCAGTTTTTTACTCTTGATGTTGACTGTTAACAATTAACTGTCAATGGTCAGACGGCACTTATTTGAATACAATTTGAGATAATAAAAGGATAGGTAACAATACAAAATTAAACTGAAAAGCTTGCAAAACTTTGTTATCTAAAGTTATATTTGGAAGAGACAGCTTTTAAAGTTTCTCGTCTTTCGCCCACAAATTTTTCCACAATTTCAAGTAAATTGTGAGGTTCAAAGGGCTTGGTTAAATAATGAGTTGTTCCAGCAATTTGACCTCTAAGTTTATCAGAGAATTTATCTCGTGCCGTGACCATAATAATAGGTAAATTCTTGAATTTTGGAATACTGCGTACTGTACGGCAGAACTCTAAGCCGTCAATATCTGGCATGGTGACATCCAACAGCAACAGTGCAATAGGATTGGTATTCATCAAACTCAGCGCTTGCAAAGCGTTATCTGAAAAAAGAACTTGATAACGTTCTCCCAAAGCCCGCTTAATTAAAATTTGCACCACAGGACTGTCATCAACACTTAGAATAACTGGACGTTGCTCTTCAACATGAGAAACTGTTTGAACCAGAGGTGTGTGCTGCCCAAAAGTTATCCAGCTCGATGCTACCCACGATCTATAGCTTCGTGCTATATCTAGAGGGTCTTGGTCTAATTGTTCGGCGATATCTATGAGCGATCGCCTACCATCCACCCACTTGTATAAATCCTGCTGCCCAATGCTTGTTTTTACTGTTCGCCAACCTGGTAACAGTTGAGGAATCGCCTCCATGCTGGGAATAACAGAAGCAAGTGCAGTCCATTGGTGCTGGCGGTGAGCAACATCTTGGATCAGTTTATTCCATTCCAAACCGTGAGCATCTTTTCCATAACTTAGATCAATCTGAGCTGTGGGATCTAACTCTAACTTTCCTGGATAGGGCAATGTTTGTTCTAACACTTGCACAAATTGAGTATGGATACAGGTTTCAATCTCTTCCCACTTAAACACTCGTATCCGCACGATTTGCTCTAAAAGTTCTCGAAAAGATGATGGATTTTGTAATTTTTGCGCTGCATATCCAACAGCAACGTTAGCCCAGTCATGACTTAACTTAATCCCAATTCTTCTAGCAAGTTCTTGATTATTAACTATTTTTGACCCACCGTAAACAATCTTGCCGTTGTTCAAAAAGACAACACGCAATCTTGGCTTTTGCTCAGAATTTACAATTGCATTGATGCAAACAGATCCACTCTTCCCTGTACTTTGTAGATCCTCTAGCAAATCACTGAGTTGTCCAGCTTGATACTGCAATGATTTCAACATCCTATATTAAATAATTTACTATACATTTAGAGGTATATGTAGCGGATGAATCATATTTTGTCATTACCCACACTCAAGATGCGGACAAGCCATATGAATTTTGCTTTTCCGTCTTAAAATTGCAAGAGTTGCAACAGTAAGGAGGCGAAGCCTCCAAACCCTCGTTACCAGGTTCAACCTGGTAACGAGATATTAGAGCCTCTGGCTCCTGTTGGGTGCAAGATCTCAGGAGTGTCACCTACTTTGCCTCAAAGCGTAGGTTTACTAGATTTACCCCAATATATATAGCTAAAACAAACACTAACTTGCTATTCTATTGCCTATTCATAAATGAGCTAACTTAACTGGATCTATCCTTGCTCACACTAAAAAGTATGCGCTTAATGAATCATGAAATTTACGCTACAGATTTAGGGCAGTCAGTGTAAGTACCACAGCCCTCCAAAAAAGTAGGTATTCAAGAAGAATGAATCTTCACCTCTGGAAAATCCGGTAGATACCCCCATAACCTCATTGCGACCGATAGCAAAAATGAGACACACCCAATCACGGTATCAAGAGGTTTTTCTCGTTGCGATCGCTTTCTTACGTATATACGTATATACGTATTTTAATAAAAAGCGACAACAGAGTACGGTTACGTACTCAGCTTTAGTTGCATAACCAAAGTTACCAAACAAGACACTAAAAATCAAGTAGAATCTATGAAGGCTTTAAGAAAAGTTGTTTAATTGGGATCAAAGCTTTGATTAAGGCTTTGAAATGAATGATGTACCAGGTGAGTTCTTATACTGCCTTTGTCACTGTGATTGCTGTATCTAAAAATTCCAAAAAATAAGATTTATAGGCACATTATTGAATTGATTATTATTGATTTTTATTTCATTCTTTCTCTTAAATGTTTACATAAATAAAATGAGTAGAGGTTCAAATCCTGCTCAAAGTTCGCAAGTACTCACCCTTACTAAAGAGCAGTTACCCTTTGGGGGACTCCTCCAAGTTAACTGGCGGAAAGAGGAACTCTAACAAGTGATTCTTGAAATCGCCCGCCTTATAGGTGTGGG
>NZ_JBAHYJ020000135.1:0-18536 GCF_036697665.2 Scytonema sp. PRP1
CTATTGATGGCTTGTTCTAGTGCTTCTTCGCGTACTGCCTTACCGCGTCTAGCAATAGCAATTTGGATAACGTCTGCTTTATGGAGCAGATTTTTGAATAAGCGTGTTATGAGATCGTCGTAAATTGCATTCTGCTGAAGCTTTGTGCCCAAACTCTTAAAGTCTGCTTTTGCTGATTCTGCCATATCAGCTTTACTCCGAATTGCCACTAAAACTTTGATGTCGAAAGACTGGATCAGTTCAAAAACCTTTTGCCGAATTTCGGGATGATCGTCTTTTGCATGAAAGGTAATCGCAGTCTTTTTAGCTTCAGGTTGCATAGAGGGAATATTCTTGAAGCGAGGATGAGTCATTAAGCTTGAGCGGAGTGCATTCAGTTCCCAGGTAACTTGTTCTGGATCAGAAATTTGAGCAACACCAGCCATGAAAAATTTAGATGCTCCAGGTTGACCTACGATGATCCGTCCCTTTTTATCGAAGAATGTAAGATCACCTGCTTCGTCAACAAAGTAGTGACGAAATTTGATTTCTTCTGACATGCACTGGAAGATAAGAGTAGATTTGACCTATTTTACGTCAATCTGAGATTATAGCCTCTAATTCCGCGATAGCCTCATCTTCTAAAGCATTGGCTTCATCTCTTAGCTCATAAACTCTCACTACAGTTTCACCAATTCCTAACTGCTCAGAGTAACGAACGTCAGGAATAAGAATCATTTCTGTATCTTCTGCGGTAAGTTCATCTACAACTCCCCCGTAAATTTTGGCTTTCAGTTGATGTTGACCATACGGAGTAGATAGAAAAGCGGCTAAAAAACCCGGATGAGTCACATTTTCTTGTGGAATAATTCGTAAAATGTGTTGAGATGCTGCCCAACCATCTTGGTGGTAACTAGATACCGCAACTCTACCAATCGTCCCAGAACAAGTTACTAAAACCCATCCTGATTTAATAATCCATCGCTCGATTTTATTAGTTTTTGTATTTGAGATATATTTCAAATCATACAGACGCATAGTAGGCAGTTGGCTTCCTTGAAGTAAAGGAACACCGAAATCTTCTTCAACATATATTCGAGCAAATCTTGGAGCTACATATACTTGTTTTGCTTACTCTTCCCCACCGTCCTTGGTGATGATATGGCGCGACGGCGTTGGAATAATCCTCAAGTGTATTGGGTAACAGCACTTGTCCCACTCTTCGGTCCACTTGTGTATCTTTGCCTGCGTCCACCGATATCAGATAATGTTGCTCAATAAACATCCGCACTTTTTAGCAGCAGTAGGGCGCGATAGGCTCTAGGGTGTAGTTGATGTTGGAGTGCGAGCGACAGCACTTGCCAGTAAAATACAACGCATCACAGTATTGATCGAAGAAATTCGTCGTAAAGTTGGGAGCGTTGAGTTTGAGTTCTCCAACCATGCGGTTGAGCAGTCAATGCTATTCTATTGAGTTATTAGGCTGCTCAGAAAAGTTATGAGTGTGAGTCTAACAGAAGTAACGAAGGAAAATTGGATTCAATGTATCAGGCTTAAACTTGCGCCTGAGCAAGAAAGTCTGGTTGCACCAAATGTGGACTCAATTGCAGAATCAAAATTTGAGCTTCACTATGTGCCAAGGGCAATTTACAACAACGAAAATGTTGTTGGTTTTCTCATGTACTGTCCTGAAATCGAAACCGAAGAGAAAGATCTATATTGGCTATTTCGATTTATGGTTGACGTTAACTATCAAAAGCAAGGCATCGGAAGGGCTGCGCTTGAGTTAGCCTTAGCCGAAATATCTAAGAATAATTGTCATAAGATTAACCTCATATACTCGCCCAAAAACTCTGTCGCAGCAAGGCTGTATGCAAGTTTTGGATTCAAGCAAGTTGGTATAGCAGAAGACGGCGATATTATCGTACAAAAAAGAGTGAACAAGATGAGCCCAGCCTAACACTGTGTTAGATTTCTTGTAAAAGTACCTGACGACGAAAGTCGCTTCTAAAAAAACAAAGTCAACCCAGGCGGACTTCTGCGTAAAAGCCTGCGTAGGGTAGGGCTTTATTTTTGCACCCACAGACTTCTAGTCTATAGGTGCAAAAAGACTTTTGAAAAAGGTCTATTGTGTATTATGACGCAAGCCCGTAACGTAGTGTCATTTACACATTTGTTATTGACCGCTTCATCATATAAATCTCTGGCAGTTGCCACCAAGCAACATGAGGGTACTCGTGATGTTCTTCATGATAACCAAAGTGATAGCAACTGATAAATGACCACCAAACGGGACGTGAAAGAGTTTGCGCACGGTGAGGTTGACTATAACCGCCTTCTGGTTCTCGATGAGGCAGGAAGCTGCCAAAGTAAAATAATTGTAATGAGCTCAAAAGCGAGGGGATAACCCAAAAGTAATTAAGATTTTCCTCGGGTATATGGAGTGTACGATGAACAACGTTATAAATAATCATTGATATGATGATTTGTCCCCAACTCCAGTAACCCTTCATAAAATGAAAATACCAAGAGAAGAAATTTTTATGTTTCCCGTCGTGGAAATCGGGGTCTTTTTCACTAGCAGGATGGTGGTGATGCATCCAGTGCTTTTTCAATAGTTTTCCATAAGATAGAAAACCATAAAGAACAAGACACACTGAACCAATAAAATGATTTATTTTGCTATTGCCAGGAAATACTACTCCATGCATAGCATCATGAGCTGTGATAAATAATCCCGTATATAGGAATGTTTGCCAAAGTATAATAGGCAATAACATCAAAAAGTTAAAGTTGGAGATGTCAAGGGAAAGTAAGAGAGAAAGGCTGATTGCCCATACAGTAATAATGACAGTAGCGATTAAAATTCCCCAATTCTCAGATTTACTTTTCCCCACTGGACTAAGTTTTATTTGATCAGTGGGTGGTTTTTCTAATTGTTCGATCACGGTTCTACTCTGTCTTAGGTGAAAAATTCACAAAAATAAGGGCATGACAAGATATACCAACCACCTAACAGAGCAACTCCATTACTGGTTAGTCCTGTGTCTTAGGCAACACTAGCCTGAGATTATGTAGAAATATTAATTTACTTTAATAATTACATACATAACTGCCATACCGAAAACTTTTTTCGTGTGGAGGTTGGTATAGGCATGATGCAGCCAAAATTCTTGAGAACTATTTAGAACCCAGAACGTGAAATACAGAATGGGTTGGCTGTTGTGGATACTCCATCCTGCATTATCTGTACTGTCGGCTTAACTTGCGGAACTAATTTCTCACTGCTGAGTTCTGGGTTCTTTCAAGACTAGTGAGTGAGATTGAGGACGTCGCGCACAACGCTGAAGCCGTTGAGATCCCAAAGTAGGTAAGCAATAAAACCAATCATCGCTAAACGACCTTGCCAAAGTTCGGACTGTGGAGTAAACCCAGGCTTAACTGCATTGCGATCGCTGCCGTTATATGCTTTTTCAGTTGCATCAGTAGGAAAAGATCCCTTAGTCATTGTTAATTTTCCTTAAGTATTTCCATTACACTTCTTATAATAGTCACCTACCTAGTGAACGCTATCTGTCTGTAGTGCCAAAACTTCAGCTAGCCTAAAGGATGAGTTTTTGAGAAAATTCTGTAAATTTTTGTATCGCATGGGTGAATGAGTGTTTGGTGAGCCGATTGAGTAGTAGTCAGCTATACCAAGAGAATTTATAAATTGAAAATCTAACGTTAGTCAGAAGGTTTCCTAGATTTTGTTGCTCAAACTAATAGACAGGAAATAAAGTTTTTTAACTGAAAATATGGCTCCTACAGTACTCATTACAGGTGCTTCTCAAGGCATTGGGAAAGCAACAGCTCTTTTATTTGCCCGCAAAGGATACGACCTAGTACTAACTGCTCGTCACCTTGACCGCTTGGAAAGTGTAGCGCAGGAGGTGCAAAGCCTTGGTTGTCCAGCGCCATTAACAGTTCCTTGTGATGTCACAGATCCGTCGCAGGTGGACACACTAGTGGAAAAGGCGTTGGATCATTATGGCTATATCGATGTACTGATTAACAATGCAGGCGTTTTCGCAGAGGGACCAGTGGACGGGTTTTCACTCAGCGATTGGCATCAAGTGATAGACCTGAACTTATGGGGATATATCCACACAATTCATGCCCTTTTGCCTCATTTCCTCCAGCGCAAATCTGGAACGATTGTGAATTTAAGTTCCATCGGTGGCAAAGTACCTACCCCATATGTAGTGGTTTATTGCACGAGTAAGTTTGCTGTTACAGGGTTGACGGAATCACTGCACGCGGAATTAAAGCCCAAAGGTATTCATGTTTGTGGCATTTACCCAAATTTAATCAAGAGTAGTTTAATGGAACGGGCAGTTTTTCGCGGCAGCGATGAGGAGGATGCTCAAATCCGTCGTGATCAGCTCGAGAATGTGCTGAAAGTTCCGATGGTGGAAAAGCCTGAGGATGTGGCAAATGCGATCTGGGATGCAGTTAAGAATCAGAAGTCTGAAATAATGGTTGGTTCGGCAAATGTTTCGCAGGGCTTTTATCGATTGTTTCCTGGTGCCCTTCAGTGGGTTTCTCGGCAAGGCTTGAAAAATAAAGATAATTGACACTCCCCTGCCGTCATGCGAGGGGATTCTACACTCGTCCTAGTTACTTGCTCAAGCAGGTTTTCACCCTTCGGGTATGCCTTTCCTTCGGAACGCTGCGCGAACGGCACGCCTGACGGCGTTAGCGAAGCTCCTCCCTTAGGAGGCACGCCAGTTCCCTACGGAGGGAGACCCTCCTATGTCCTTCGGACACGCTACGCGAACAGGACTGGTCTCACCAACTAGAACAGAGGTCGCTAGTCCTGTAGCGTTACTTCGGGATTGCCCACCCCTACGGCAGTCGCTACAACGGAGGGAACCTCCGCAACGCGCTGCCTCAGCTTTTGCAAGATTGAGAATATTTATTGCTGCGTTCACGTCTCTTTGGATCTCACACCCACAAGCACACTTATGGGTACGAGTTGAAAGAGATTTTCTCACAACTGCACCGCAATCCGAACATTTCTGAGATGTCATTTTAGGATTGACGGCAACAACTGTGGTTCCAAATTTAACAGCAAAATATTCGCTCCCAACGACGGAAAGTTGACCAAGCTACATCATTGATGGACTTAGCAAGACAATGATTTTTCACCATGTTCTTAATACTTAAATCTAGCCTGCGGCACGCCGCTGAGTCCCAAGGGGACACGCTGCGCGAACGCGTCTACATAGGCGACTAAAGCGTTAGCTTTGCACACCGCACGTCCTAGTCTCTTAGAATGCTCATTACGTTGCCTATTTACTTTTAAGTGCTTCCGAGCATATCTCTGTCTTGCTTTGCGTCGTTGATTCTTCCCTTTTTCTTTCTTGTAAATTTGTCGTTGAGCGTGTTTAATAGCTTTTTCAGCTTTTCTTAATAACCTTGGGTTTTCTTCATGATGTCCGTTGGAATCAGAGTAGAAAAACTCAAGCCCGACATCAAGACCGATTTCACCATTACCTGTTGTCTGTTCAGGTTTTATTTCAATATCAACTGCAAATTGACAATAGTAACCATCGGCTTTTTTGACTAATCGTACACGTTTAATAGACATAACCGGATAGGCGTGAATATCCCACTTCCCTAATAGTTTAACTTCACCAATACCTTTTTTATCAGTAAAGGTGATGTGTCTTTTTACTGGGTTTAAAGCCCATCCTGAAGGGGAGCATCTCACTTTTGCAAAAATATCAAGCAGTAAGCTGACCATTGAGGTAAGCAGATCGCAGGTGTAGCATCCGAGGTACGTTTTCCAATTTCCACTGTGCGCCGGAAATTTTTAATCGTTTACCTATTTGTTTGACGGCGGATTCAACAGCACCAGAACCAATGGAACACAAACCTTCAATGGAAAGATACTGGTAGTTAACGATTCGTTTGAGATGCTTTTTGAGGTAGTGAATGAAATTTTGAGCTGACTTTTTTGTCAAATCAACAAACAGAGCGATCGTTGACAGAACCTGACCTTGCCAAAGAAATGTCTCTGCTGCCTTGAGACGTTTGAGCGACCCACCGACCTTATAGAGATTTTCCTTGAGGTGATACCAGTCTAAAATTTCCTGACGCCCGGAAGTACTGCCAATCTCTTGGAACAGATTCCACACTCCATCATGACCGTCTCCTAAACAAATGAGAGGGTGAAGAAGGCGTTGACTATTGACCCAGTCTGTCAACGCTCATGTTGTCTTGGAAGAACGCACCGTAATAAATACCTTGTAAACGCACAGCTTTGTAGTCTCGCCAATAACTTTCCACTCCTTTGATCCCAGAACGCAAGCGAACCTTACCTCCATCAATGCTAACTTCTGAGACTCCTTGAAGAGCTTGTGGCTGGGAGTACTCCTGCCGTTGTACCAGTCGTTGCAGGGTGCTGTGAGACACTTTTATCCCCGTCAATGCTTCGATGTCCTTCTCACAATCTTGAAACGATTCATTTCCACTCAATAGTAAACAGTTTTTCTCAAAGAGTGGACTCAGTTGGCTATAAGCCTTCAATCCCAATATATGTGCTTGTTTCTCTGTGAGTGTTAGCTTTCCCACAATGCTCTTTACTACCCTTTCTCTGCCTTTTTCCGTCCCTGTGACTTGTTTGATAAAAAAAAAGCAATTTTTGGACTTACTTGCTCTAACATTTTTGTCCGCACTGCTTTTTCTAAGCTTTCAAAGGTTGTCAGTTCTTCTTTCACGGTATTGCGATAAAGAATTTCTGCTGCTTCCAGCAAGCAGGCTTCTAGACGTTGGGAGTCTGAAGGGGTCATAGTAGTTGCACTTGCCTGAGTATTGTTAATGTGCCTATCTTCCCTCAATTACACCCCATATTCCCTAGCCAGTAGTGTCATAAGGGGGAAAATATGATTCGCGACTAAGTACGTGAAGGCGAGCGCCATTGGTGGAATGGACAAAGCTTGGTTCGCTTTGCGATCGCACCTCTTCATTCTTCTCTCTGCTTATGGTACAAACATACTTTTTTTTACTTCAGTTGTCTACTGCTTATACTATCTGACGCCAGTAGGTGCGGAATCTGGATTACACGTATATTTGCAAAAGTGAGATGCTCCCACGCCACTTGCTCGTCTTGGCGTCTCCCCAAGACGAGCCACTGCTGCAGGAGGGTCTCCCACCGGGCTGTATGTGGCGTCCGCAGTGGCTCCTCAGCATAGCTGCCTTTGTTGCCTTTGTTGGTCACGTCTAACCTTTTATAGCCACATACACTGATTCTATATTTAGATTAGCTAATAATTAGTTAACTTAAAATTTAGAATTTCATAAAGTTTGTTTGCTAAATACTTGTGTTTTAGCTGGGGCTATGTAATACTACTAAACTAAATCATCGATAAATCAGTCAAGAAACAGTAGTATTTTTGAGATTCCGGTATAAACACCACGAAATCATTCAGGCAATTTGAGGGTCAAGTACAGATAGCTCATACAAGGAATGCCAGTCAAAGGGCGGGCATACAAGAGCGAAAACTAGAGTTTAACTCCAACAGGCGAATCGCCACCTTTGTTTAGCTCTCACCATAAGGCAACTTAAGTTCAGATTGAGCTATACGTTTGAAATTTGGATTTTTACTCTGTCGTGAAGCTCGATTTTTGTCAGGGTTTACGACTTATGAAAGTCAACGAGTGACATAACTGTTGTCCCAGGATGCATGGAGAAACGATCATGACAATTGCGCTTGAACGTCCCAAGAAGAAGACTCGCTCAGCACAAATTCGGGAGCAACTAGGTTATCCCATCATCGACACCGATGTACATACCCAGGAATTTGAACCTGCCTTTCTCGACTACCTAGCTCAAGTAGGCGGTTCTAAGATTGTTGATAGCTTCAAAGAGCATCTACCTGGAGCTGGTCGCTTTCGTTGGTTCCAGCAAACATGGGAAGAACGCCGTGCTTATCGTACTGCCCGTCCTCCCTTCTGGGGGCGTCCCACTAAGGACACCTTAGATCTTGCCACTATCAGTTTGCCAAAACTACTGCATGAGCGCTTGCAAGAAGCCGGGACAGACTTTGCTGTACTGTACCCTAACCTGGCAACCCTTGCACCTCAAATCAAGAACGAAGAAATGCGTCGGGCTGTTTGCCGTGCAGCAAACCTCTATCATGCAGATATCTTCCGTCCTTATGGCGATCGCCTCACCCCAATTGCCACCATTCCAATGAATACACCCCAAGAAGGGATTTCAGAATTGGAATATGCGGTCAAAGAACTGGGATTAAAAGCGATTCAAATTCCTGCTTACGTTACTCGCACCATTCCAGGCTTCGAGAAATATTCTTCAGAAGTACAAAGAGAAGCAACTTGGATTGATACCTTTGCCTTAGATAGTGCCTACGATTATGACCCCTTCTGGGCAAAGTGTGTAGAACTGAAAGTTGTCCCCACAACCCACGCTTCTGGTATGGGTTGGACTGCTCGCCGTTCAATTTCTAATTATCAATACAATCACATTGGACACTTTGCCTCAGCAGGTGGAGCGTTCTGTAAAGCACTTTTCTTTGGTGGTGTTACTCATCGCTTCCCCACGCTGAAGTTTGCTTTCCTAGAAGGTGGTTCGGCTTGGGGTGCTAGCCTCTATACTGATATTATTTGGCATTGGGAAACCCGTAACCCAGAGATTTTGCAAAACAACAATCCTGCTAATTTAGATCGCCAAGAATTGGCAGAACTCTTCCGCCGTTACGGTGGAGCAGAATTCCAAGGTCGTGCTGATCAATTTGGTAGTGGTTTAGGCTTCCACGGTCAATACCTCTCACCCGACGATCCTGGTGAAATCAATGAATTCGCTGCGGCTGGGATTACGAAAGCAGAAGATGTGCGCGATCGCTTCTTGAATCACTTCTACTTTGGAACAGAATCAGACGACACTCGTGTTGCTTATGCCTTCTATCAAAAGGCGAATCCATTTGGTGACAGAGTCAAAGCATTTTTGGGTTCCGATTCCGGTCACTGGGATGTGCCTGATATTACAGCTGTTACATCCAACGCTTACAGCATGCTGGAACGCGGCATTCTCAGCGAAGAAGATTTGCGCTACTTCCTCTCTATCCATCCCTTGGAGTTGTACACCACCCTCAATCGTGACTTCTTCAAAGGTACGGCAATTGAGAAAGAAGCAGAAGAATATCTGGCGAGTGTTGGTCGCTAATTGGTCGCTAATAATTCTTCTTAGTACAGCATTTCATTAATTCGTAGCGGATTAAATTTAGCAAGACTCTGCGTCCCTTTGCGCTACCTTAGTGTTCCTCTGCGTTTAAAAAAGTTACGAACTTATGCAAAGCTGTACTTAGTATCAGGGTTTTGCAAATTTAAGGAGACTTTCTCATGACCATTGCATTGGAACGTCCCAAAAAGAAGACTCGCTCTGCAGAAATTCGCGAAAAATTGGGGTATGCAGTTATCGACACTGACGTGCATACTCAGGAGTTTGAACCTGCTTTTCTCGATTATTTAGAGCAGGTGGGTGGTTGTAAGATTGTTGATCTCTTCCGGGAGCATCTACCCGGAACAGGTTTGTTTCGCGGACATCAGCAAACTTTGGAAGAACGCCGTACTCATCGCACTATCCGCGCTCCTTTCTGGGGTCGTCCCACTAAGGATACCTTGAGTTTGGCCACTGTCAGCTTGCCAAAACTACTGCATGAGCGCTTGCAAGAAGCCGGGACAGACTTTGCTGTACTGTACCCCAACCTGGCAACCCTTGCACCGCAAATCAAGAACGAAGAAATGCGGCGGGCTGTTTGTCGGGCAGCCAATCTCTATCATGCAGATATTTTTCGTCCTTATGGCGATCGCCTAGCTCCCGTTGCTACGATTCCCTTACAGACACCAGAAGAAGGAATTGAGGAATTGGAATATGCGGTCAAAGAACTGGGATTAAAAGCTCTTCAAATTCCTGCTTACGTAACCCGCGTCATTCCTGCCTTTGAGAATTATCCCGACGAAGTGAAGCGAGAAGCAACCTGGATTGATACCTTCGCTTTGGATAGTGCCTACGATTACGATCCTTTCTGGGCAAAGTGCGTAGAACAGAAAGTTGTCCCTACTACCCACGCGGTTAGTATGGGTTGGACACAGCGCCGCTCGATTTCCAATTACCAATACAACCACATTGGTCACTTTGCCTCAGCCGCCGCAGCATTCTGCAAAGCCCTCTTCTTTGGTGGTGTTACCGATCGCTTCCCCACCCTGAAGTTTGCTTTCCTAGAAGGTGGTTCAGATTGGGGTGCTAGCCTCTATGCTGATATCATTTGGCACTGGGAAACCCGCAATCCGGATATTCTGCAGAATAATCATCCTGGTAACGTAAACCGGGAGGAATTGCGCGAACTGTTCGCTCGTTATGGTGGTCCAGAAGTCAAAGACCGCTTTGAGCAACTTGGTAGTGGTTTAGGCTTCCACGGGAAATACTTTGCACCTGAAAATCCTGGTGATCTCAATGAATTTGCTGCTGCTGGGATTACAAAAGCTGAAGATGTACGCGATCGCTTCTTGAATCATTTCTACTTCGGCACAGAATCAGACGATACCCGTGTTGCCTACGCCTTCTATCAAAAGGCGAATCCATTTGGTGACAGAGTCAAAGCATTTTTGGGTTCTGATTCCGGTCACTGGGATGTGCCTGATATTACAGCTGTTGTGTCCAACGCTTACAGCATGGTCGAAAAGGGCATTCTCAGCGAAGAAGACTTGCGCTACTTCCTATCTATCCATCCTTTGGAGTTGTACACTAGCCTCAATCGTGACTTCTTCAAAGGTACGGCAATTGAGAAAGAAGCAGAAGAATATCTGGCGAGTGTTGGTCGCTAAGAGAACAAATTTATTTGATTTTAGGAACAATTAGGGCTACTTGGGTTTAGGTGGGCATTGCCCACCTGACTCTTTCTTAGAATTTTGAATTTTGCCTTGATCAATTCTCTTGCATGACCCTGCAAAAGTTACCTCATTTTTGGAGTTTCTATTGATAGTTGCAATACTTCCTAATTAAGAAAAAAGCTATGGTTGCCACAGTCAAACCTCAGTCTCTCAAAATGTTTCGCCGCTTTACGCTGCTCTTAGCGCCAGGATTGTTAACCATAGCAACTTCGCTGACGTTAGTCAGTTGCACGCAAGAAAACCAATCTCCTACTAACCAAGTATCAGACACTCAAACATCTAAAATTAAGACTAAAGTTCTCCGCATGGGGTATCAACAAGCTGGGGATTTGGTTAGGGTAACCAAAGTATTGGAAAAGCGTCTAGAACCCTTGGGTATTAAGGTGGAGTGGGCGCAATTTGCCCAAGGTCCACAGCTGATGGAAGCGATGAATGTCGGCAAAATAGATTTAGGTAATGTTGGGGAAACCCCTCCTATATTCGCCCAAGCGGCTGGGGCTCAGATCGCTTATGTTGTTGGTCGGCGAAGTGACGGTAGAAGGAGTGCGATCGCCGTCCCGCCAAATTCTCCCATCAAGACGCTCAAGGACATTAAGGGACAAAAAGTAGTCTTCCAAAAAGCTTCTGCATCTCACTATTTTATCCTCAGAGCTTTGGAACAAGTGGGTTTAAATAAGCGCGATATTCAAGTCCTGAGTATACCTAATGTAGATGCTAGTAGTGCATTTTTGGAAGGGAAAATTCCTGTTTGGGTGACAGGCGATCCCCATCTAGCTCGCGCTGAAAAATTGGGTAAGGCAAGGGTCATCAAGAATGCCGTAGGGCTTGATTCCCCTGGTGGATACTACATTGGGGCAAAGCAGTTTGCAATCAATAATCCGGAATTGCTGCGAATAGTCATTGAGGAGATTGATAAAATCGAGCGCTGGGCACAGACACATCCCAAAGAGACTGCAAAACTCATTGCACCGTATCAAAAACTACCGCCCGATGTGATGGAGTTGTTCATCAGCCGTCGCGGCTATGGATTGAGAGCCATTTCCCCAGATTTAATCAACGAGCAACAGCGGATTGCAGATTACTTTTATAAAAATGCCTTGCTTCCCAAACCTCTCAATGTTCGGGAAGCCATGCTGACGTCGGAACAATATGCAGCAATTACTCCACCAACAATCAGTCAAAAATAGCATTCTGATGCCATTCCTTCAGACTCAAGGATGCTGTAGAGCAATGTATCACGCCATTTTCCATTGATTGCTATAAAATACGGTAAACCTATTGGTTTTTTTTAAGGAGCAGCCGGCTGCCTTGGTAAAAACGGGAAGTAAACATCGATTTGCTCAGACTTGAGCGATTTGTATAAGTTTTATGGAGCAGAATCAGCAACCGTGAGTACTTATCATTTAGAGCCAGCATCTACTCCCAGTTCTCACCTAAATTTGGAAGCGGACGTCCTCGTCATTGGAGGTGGACCGGCAGGTACTTGGGCAGCTTGGAGTGCAGCAACTCAAGGGGCAAATGTCATCCTCGTAGATAAAGGCTACTGCGGAACCAGCGGAGCCACAGCAGCTGCTGGTACAACTGTTTGGTATATTTCAAAAGAGGCGAACCGCGAAGCGGAGTTGTTTAGGCGAGAAACGTTGGGCGGGTTCCTCTCTGAACGCTACTGGATGAATCGCGTCTTGGATCAGACGAGGATTAACCTAAATCGGCTAGTTGAGTGGGGCTATCCCTTTTCGCACGATGACAATGGGGATGTTTATCTTCCTTCACTGCATCAAGGTGCAGAGTATATGCGGTTGATGCGAAAACAGGTGAAAAAGGCAGGGGTGAAAATCCTTGACCATAGCCCTGCACTGGAACTGCTGGTGGATATAGACGGTGCCGTGGCGGGAGCAAAGGGGATTTCTCGGCAAACAGATGAACTCTGGACAGTCCGAGCGGCAGCGGTGATTCTTGCTACTGGGGGTTGTGCTTTCCTTAGCAAAGCCTTAGGCTGCAATGTCCTCACAGGAGATGGGTATCTTATGGCTGCCGAGGTGGGTGCTCAATTATCAGGCATGGAGTTTTCCAATGCCTACGCCCTGACTCCTGCCTTTGCCTCCGTTACGAAGGGCGCGTATTACCGCCATGCCACTTTTACCTATGAAGATGGTACTGTAATTGAGGGAAGCGATCGCCGAGTTATTGCGCGTACATTGCTGACCCAACCTGTTTACGCTTGTATCGATAAAGCCTCTGAAGAAGAAAAAAGTTGGATGCGAACAATTCAACATAACTTCTTCTTACCCTTTGAGCGAGTTGGGATTGATCCGTTCACCCAACGATTCCCCATCACTCTACGTTTCGAGGGAACTGTGCGCGGTACAGGTGGATTGCGGATTGTTGATGAAACGTGCGCCACATCTGTTCCCGGTCTTTATGCGGTTGGAGATGCCGCAACGCGAGAACTCATCTGCGGTGGTGGATCGGGAGGTGGCAGTCCGAATGCGGCATGGGCGACTGCTTCTGGTTACTGGGCAGGCGAGGCAGCTGCTTCCTATGCTCGTCAATTAGGGGATAGGGTGAATCAGCGCTCAGTGCAGAGAATTGATGGCGCAGCGCTCCATCCTGACAGCAACACTACCTTTGACCCTATAGAAGTGATTCGAGCGGTGCAGGCAGAAGTGACTCCTTATGATCGCAACCTGTTCCGCACAGAACAAGGTCTGTCAGAATCACTTGATCGACTGCACGATTTGTGGCATGAAATCCGCAACACATCGTTTCTGTCAAACCAGCAAGCAATACAAGGTAGGGAAGCTGCATCAATGGTCGCAACAGCACGGTGGATGTACGCCACTGCTTTAGAACGCAAAGAATCTCGTGGGATGCACAAACACGAAAACTATCCGCAACTAGATGCCAAACAACATTATCGTTTGATCAGTGGTGGACTAGATCATGTTTGGGTCAAGCCTGAACAAGATATTTCAGTGAGGCAGTTAGTAAAACAATGATTGAACTGGTCAGTGAATCTCGTTGTATCAAGTGCAATATTTGTGTAACCGCTTGCCCAACCAACGTCTTTGACAAAGTACCCAATGCTCCCCCTAAAATCGCTCGTAAAAGTGATTGCCAAACCTGTTATCTTTGCGAACTGTATTGTCCAGTCGATGCTTTGTTTGTTGCCCCTCAGGCAGACGAATCAGTTGCGGTCGATGAGGAGATGTTAGTCCAGTCTGGATTGCTCGGAACGTACCGCCAAAAATTGGGATGGGGACGAGGACGCACCCCAGCAGCGCAAGCAGAACAATCTGCCAAATTCTTCAAATATTCTCCGTAGCTATTTTTTGTCAGCTGTCGCACCCATAAATTGCATTTTTTTAACTTTGGATCACACATTCTACCTTGGAGATATAAACACATGAGTACTAAAAACTTTGACATTCAACCAGTTGCAGGACGCATCGGTGCAGAGATTGTAGGTGTTGACTTGAGTACTAACTTCAACAATGACGTTATCAGCGAAATCCGCAAGGCTCTAGTTCAATACAAGGTAATCTTCTTCCGTAACCAGCAACTCGATGCTAATGCGCAGGTCGCTTTTGCTCGCCGATTTGGTGAAGTTACCACGGCTCACCCCACAGTACCATCGTTTCCAGGACACCCAGAAGTCCTTGACCTGAATTACGGTCGAACCGCTACCCGCGCGAACAACTGGCATACTGATGTTACATTTGTAGACCGCCCGCCACTCGGCTCTATTTTAAGGGCGCTTGTTATTCCGCCATCAGGAGGCGATACTATCTGGGCAAACACGGTGAGTGCATACCAAGATTTACCAAGGCATCTGCGTAATCTCGCTGATGAGCTTTGGGCTGTACATAGTAATGCCTATGACTATGCAGAAGCAGCAGTAGAACTTTCTGAAGAGACTAAGGCTTACCGGAAAGTCTTCACATCGACTGTATATGAAACTTTGCATCCAGTAGTGCGCGTCCATCCAGAATCTGGAGAGCGGGGACTATTCATTGGTGGTTTTGTTCGCCAGATTCGCGGGCTATCAACGACTGAATCGGACAACATTCTGCGACTGTTGCAGTCATATGTGACACGTCCTGAAAACACAGTTCGTTGGCGTTGGCAAGTTGGTGACGTGGCATTCTGGGATAACCGCGCTACTCAACACTATGCGATCGCCGATTACGGTGACCAACCCCGCCAGGTTCAGCGAGTAACCATCGTTGGCGACACTCCAGTTGGCATTGACGGTAAACATAGTGAGGCAATCAAGGGGGACTCTTCAGCATATATTCCAAGCTTGGTCACTGCTTAATATTGAGTTAAATAGCTAACAAGCGTAACGCATGACTCCAGGTAAAACTGTCCATTTAGTTAGTGTTGGACACGCCTCTAAAATCAAAGAAACACAAAAAAATGAGTACGAAAAGACAACTGAGACTGGGTGCATTCTTAATGAGTTCTGGTCATCACGTGGCGGCGTGGCGACACCCAGATGCGCGAGCGGATGGTGGTCTGAACTTCCAGCATTTTAAGCAAATCGCGCAGACGGCAGAACGGGGAAAATTTGACATGATCTTCTTTGCTGATGGTGTGGCTGTGCGCGACCGTGGTAAAGGAACTGAAGCTTTGAGCCGGAACTCGGTCGTACACTTTGAACCTCTCACTTTATTATCAGCTCTGTCTGTGGTGACGGAGCGCATTGGGTTGACGGCGACAGTATCAACTACATACAACGAACCTTTTCATCTCGCCCGCAAGTTTGCGTCGCTGGATTATCTGAGTGGTGGTCGCGCCGGATGGAATCTCGTGACCTCTGCTACTGTTGCTGAAGCGAAAAACTTTAACCGTGAAAAGCACATGGAGCATACACTGCGCTATGAGCGTGCTAAAGAGTTTGTGGATGTGGTAACAGCACTTTGGGATAGTTGGGAAGACGATGCCTTTTTACGTGACAAAGAGTCAGGGATTTACTTCGATCCTGATAAGTTGCACATTCCCAACCATAAAGGCGAGCATTTTTCGGTGCGCGGTCCGTTGAATGTAGCACGTCCAATCCAAGGCTATCCAGTTATCATTCAAGCTGGGTCTTCCGATGATGGGCAGGAACTTGCAGCACAGACAGCGGAGGTTATTTTTACTGCGCAGCAAACGCTTGCGGAAGCCCAGACTTTCTATGGGAGTGTGAAGGGGAAACTGGCGCAATATGGACGTTCTCCCGACCATCTCAAGATTATGCCGGGTGTGTTCCCGGTAATTGGCAGGACTGAGCAGGAAGCCAAGGACAAATACGAGCAGCTTCAGGAGTTGATCCATCCGCAGGTTGGATTAGGTCTACTTTCAGGGCTGGTAGGCGGAGTTGATCTATCGAGTTACCCAGTAGACGATCCGCTTCCAGAGCTACCAGGAACCGAACTTGCAAAAAGCCGCTTGAAGCTGGTGACCGACCTCGCCCGAAGAGAAAATTTAACTATTCGGGAGTTGTATTTGGCGATCGCTGGTGCGCGTGGACATCGAACGATATTGGGAACACCAGAACAGATTGCCGACCAACTTGAAGATTGGTTTGTCAACGGCGGGGCAGATGGGTTCAACATCATGCCGCCTTATTTACCAGGTGGTTTAGATGAGTTTGTAGAACTGGTGATTCCCGAATTGCAGCGCCGGGGACTGTTCCGTACAGAGTATGAAGGTCGAACCCTACGCGAGAATCTTGGACTACCCCGTCCGGCAAACAAGTTTAGCACAGTTGCAGCTTCTCCTGAGCCAATGACTGTTGGTGCATCTGCATGATTTTACCTTTATTCCGATAGAGATATCGCAGTCTAAAAATTCAAGGAGTTCTATGCTATGCCGCTTACCCCTTCAACAATGCTGCCGTTGGGTACTTTCTGGAGTTTAGACTAGTTAGGAGTGCGAAACTGCTGAACAAACCAGATAGAAAACTTGTCAATAATCAATAGTTGGCACATAGAACTATAGGACTCCTATTTGATTTTTGAACAAAACTACGAGACAATACGGTGGGGTGTATAAGTCACACAGGAAACAATGATAAGTCAGCATTTACAAACTGCCACACTCCCAGTGGTTGGATCGCGGCAACAGTCAACAGAGGGAACTACACTTCATGCGATCGCGGAGCTGCAAGATTTTATAGCTCTACGTCCAGATGCGCGTGAGGTAAGGAAAGCGTTGGCAATCAAGCTGGTTTATCAAGGCTACTCATACGAGGAAATTCAAACAATTCTCGACGTATCGCGAGGGTCCATAACAGGTTGGAAGCAAGCCTACGAGCAATATGGAATAGATGGACTACGCTTGAACCACAAAGGAAGGCAAAGCGCGCCTTCGTGCCGAACAACGAGCAGAAGTATTAAGTTGGCTGCAAACAAAAGATCTTTGGGAACTGGGAGAACTCGAATATAAGTTAGCCTTTGAGTATGACGTAACCTACGAGTCAAAACAGAGCTATTACAAGCTGTTTGAGGCAGCAGGCATTAGTTGGAAAAAAACCACAAAGCTGAACCCCAAAGTTAACCCAGACGGTAACCGTTCAGGGGGTATAAGGGCGATCATTAATTAGGGCGAGCAGAATCTGGTAATGTAAGATGTATGGAAAACAAGCGCCCAGCCTAGGTCGAGCAGATCCCCCTTGTTGATTGGGAAAAAACTCCAGCCAGCGTCCAAAAACTGGTAGAGGGGATGGGGCAGCAAATCGAAAGCTTAGAAAAACAATTAGCAGAAGTCCTGACAATCCAGCAACAGCTATTAGAGAAAGCTAATCGTACATCTCAAAATTCATCATCACCTCCTAGTGCAGACCCGCCAGGATTTGGGAAAAAGCAGGAGAAAAAGAAAAGTAATAAAAAACGGGGAGGGCAACCGGGTCATGAAGGTAAAAATCGTGACTTATACCCACCAGAAGAATGCACAGAGGTGGTTGAGCATCATCCAACAGTATGCTCTGGTTGTGGAGAAAGCCTAACTGGAGTTGATGAAAATCCATACAGACACCAGATAGTTGAGATTCCGCCCATTGAACCCATAGTTATAGAACATCGCTTACACCAATTGACTTGTTCTCAATGTGGAACACAGACGCGTGCAACATTGCCGGAGAACATAAACAAGAGTGGATACGGTGTAAGAGTTGTTGCAACAGTTGCATCGAAAGAAAAAACCCCTCTAGCTAAATGAAGATGTGACTGACGCCGCCTTGCTCGAACCACATATTAACTTGACGACAACAACGGCTCAGAATCACCAAGGCAAGGTTGTACTGTTTGTTCAGGATACAAGCGAACTTGATTACACACACCAAAAACAGGTTCAAGGGTTAGGACACATTGGTGATGGTAAGGGAAAAGGAATCATGCTACATAGTTGTCTTGCAATTGTACCGACACCAGCAAACCCTCTAATTTTGGGACTAGCAGGACAAATGCCGTGGTTGCGTGGATTTGACAACAATGATAAAGCTGAGGTTGTCCCAGAACTGTTGAGAACTGATAGTGAAGGCGAGATTTGGGCAGAGATGGTTGAATCTATTGGCTGCGCACCTGCACCAGAAACGGGTTCGCAGTGGGTGAGCGTGG
>NZ_JBAHYJ020000140.1:0-17997 GCF_036697665.2 Scytonema sp. PRP1
GTTTATTCCCACCAACTTACTTAAGAAAATTTGTTTCCTACAATTTCAAAAATTGCAAAAAGTAACCCAAAATCAGCCCTACAGAAAAAAGGAGAAAACTAATTAATAAAAAATCAATAATAAAAATATTATTAGCATAAACAAATTATGACTTCACTTTTTGCTACTATTTATGGAATTGAAAACATAAACAGGTCTTTGTATTTCTCTAATTCGGTTTAAAGGCCAGAAAAATAAAATTGCCCGACCAATGATTTTATTACGGGGAACAAAGCCCCAATAGTGACTATCAAAGCTATCATTCCGATTGTCTCCAAGAACCAGATAAGAATTTGCAGGGACAATCACCGGACCCCAGTTATAATCTGGTTTAGCTTCAATATAGTTTTCTTTTATAGGTAAACCATTAATGTAAACTTGTCCATTCTTCACCTCAACCTTATCCCCAGGTAAGCCAATAACACGTTTAATAAAAGCGTCATGAAAATTGTCTTCTTGTAGCGTTTTTGTCGGATTAAAGACAACGATGTCACCTCGTTGAGGAGAAGTAAAATCATAGCTAATTTTATCTATAATTAAATGATCGCCTGGTTGAATAGTTGGCTCCATAGAACCAGAAGGTACATAACGTGCTTCAGTGACAAAGCTACGAATTCCTAAGGCGATAATTAAACTTACACTTATCGTTTTGATAGTGTCAAACCAAATATTTTCTGATTGAAATTGCTTTGATTTCGGCTCGTGAAGTGTAGACATAATATTCAGACCTAAAAACAATAAAACATATATAAAATTGACAATCCATTACTGCGTTTTTGTAGCAGAACCAGCTTGAGAAGCAAAGAGGTTTCCAGCAGCATCATTTGGATAGACGCAAGAAATCTGTGGGGAATTTTCTAATTTGCCCGTGTAGGCAAAAGTATTCAAGCTGTTTTTACAAGTACTGACTTGTTGGGATGTCACTAGGTTTTTTTGTTGCAGAATTGACCAATCACTTGTACGCAAAACACACCCTGGTTGCATACGCGCTTGGGAGACATAGACCCTAAAGGGATTTAGGGTAACAAAGACACGAGCATCTGTGACAATGGCGCTTGCTCCATACT
Source organism: Scytonema sp. PRP1 (assembly GCF_036697665.2). Lineage (NCBI taxonomy): Bacteria > Bacillati > Cyanobacteriota > Cyanophyceae > Nostocales > Scytonemataceae > Scytonema > Scytonema sp. PRP1. The sequence goes on from NZ_JBAHYJ020000140.1 coordinate 1,107, forward strand.
GCACGCAGACATCAGCATCTGGAGCAGAAGCGTCAATATAGGTGCTACTAGCGACATTGTCTGGACTGGAATTAACAACAGTATTTACGCTAACCCCGATCAAAATTCCCACTACTACAGCAGCTCCAATAATTGCTACTATCATTGTGTTAAAACGGAAAGATAACAATTTATTGCCAGATTGTTGAGTTCGATGTGGCATAACTAACACTTTTGATAAAGTTATCTTGTATTTGGTAAATTTGCTTGTAGTACACCTTTAGCTTTTACTTCTACTATCTCTAGTCTTGGCTATCATTGGTTGTAGGTAATATCCCTGCTTGGAGACTGATATTAATAGTTTTTCCTTGCCTATGAATTTGCAATTGCAAATTACTACCTATGGAAGTACTATCTACAATTTGTTGCAACTCATTCGAGTTATCAACAGCTTCGTTATTTGCCTTTTCAATCACATCACCAGCACGAAGTCCTCCACGAGCCGCAGGTGAAGAAGGTATAACTTTGACAACTAAGATACCTTGAGACTCATTGACATTAATTGGAGAGTTGGGGTCGCTGTTAAGTTCTTGTTTGACCTCTGGTGTCAACGTTAACATTTGAATACCCAAATAAGGATGCTCGACTTTACCTGTAGCGATGATTTGATTAGCAATTGCCTTGGCTGTATTAATAGGAATTGCAAAACCCAAACCTTGGGTATCTTTGATAATTGCAGTATTCATCCCGATAACTTGACCATTCGTGTTTAATAATGGACCGCCAGAATTACCAGGATTAATTGCTGCATCAGTTTGGATGTAATTGACTCGCTCATCTTGCATTCCCACCTGAGAGCTAGAACGACCTGTAGCACTGACAATACCTTGGGTGACAGTATTATCTAAACCAAGAGGATTACCGATCGCAATCACCCATTGTCCTGGTTGAAGTTGTTCCGAATTACCCAACGATACTGTTGGCAAATTATTAGCTGAAATTTTCACAACAGCAACATCTGTTACTGGGTCACTACCCATAACTTTACCCTTAAAAGTACGTCCATCCTTGAGAGTAACTGTAACGGTTTTAACTCCATGTACCACATGAGCATTAGTTATAATCTCACCATTAGAATTAATAATGAAGCCCGAACCAATTCCATGAACGGTTTCGTTGGATGGCACTTTGGGAAATTCAGATCCGAAGAATTGCTGAAATAATGGGTCGTTAAAAACACTAGCCTGAGGATTTTTTACCGTTTGAGTGGAATCAATTCTCACGACAGCAGGTCCTGTCTGATTCACTGCTGTGGTGATAAAGTTCAAATTATCAGATGTGGCTGGATTGGTAGATGGTTGAGTTGCTTTTGCTGCTTGCGCGGAAACAAATGGTTGAGGTAGCAACGAATTATTTGATAGTGGGCGCATAGCGATCGCTGCGATACCTGCGCCAACTAGCATACATCCCAAATAAGTAACGGGTTTTTTCCACGTGGAATGATGCATTTTATCAGGTTGTGGGTTTGAGTTTAAATTAAAGTTATCGATTTCCTGAGAATCATTTTGGGAATCATAGTTTAAATTAGTCATAACCTTCAATTCCTTTGTGCTTTTAGCTTGACTGTAAAAAGAAAAAGTTAAGAACTTGGGAAGATTTGTCTGGTATTTACGAGGAAGCTTTATTTCTCATCAAGAGATATTAGTTGAGGATGGGTTGCTAAGACTTGTTGTCGGAGTTTGGGAAGTTGTTGAGCAAAAAGGATTCCTCCCAGAATGCAAACGCCACCACTAAACGCCACTGTTTCGGAAGCACCAATGAGACTGATAAGGCTACCTTTAAATAGATTGCCAAAGGGCATCATTCCTAAGAATGCTACGAGATACAAACTCATCACTCGACCTCTTTTGCCATCTTCGATTAAGGTTTGAAGGATGGTATTACTAGAAGCAGTTTGCAGCAATGTGCCAAAGCCAATGAAAACTAGCAGTAATGCAGAAAGCCATAATGCTCTCGATAGGGAAAATACAACCATGCTTACACCGACGAGAATGGTGGCGATCGCAATAATCCGACCCAGCCCACGAACGCCATGACGCTGGCTGAGGCTAATTGCTGCTAATAGTGCTCCTACTCCGGTTGATGCCATTAGAATACCTAAAGTATGGGCACTTCCATGTAGAATTTCGGCAGCAAAGATAGGCAGAATCACCGCGTAGTTTATTCCCATAAAGCTAACTAGCGCTGTTAACAGTAGTATCGAACGAATAATAGGAAAATTAAAAGCGTAAACAAACCCTTCTTTCAAGTTTTGCCAGATATGAGCAAGCTTGAGTGGTGAAATTATGCGGGTTGTTGTTGGAGGTTTAAGCTGCATTGCCAACAACGCAATTAAAACTGCAAAATAGCTAAAACCGTCGATCAAAAAGCAATACCCTGCCCCAATGCTTGCAAGTATGACTCCACCAAGCGCTGGACCCACAAGTTTTGCTCCGTTGACCATTGAGGAGTTGAGGGCGATCGCATTGACTAAGTGTTTTTTGCCTTCCACTATTTCTGGAACAAAAGCCTGACGTGTAGGGGCGTCAACAGCGTTAACCAATCCCTGAAAAAAACCTAACCCTATCAGATGCCAAATATTAAGAGTTCCAGTCAAAGTCAAAACAGCAAGCGCAAAAGACTCAAGCATTGATAGCGTCTGAGTGACTAGTAGGGTGCGGTGGTGATTCCAGCGATCTACAAGTACACCGCCAAAAGGCACCAATATAAAATTGGGAATTTGAGTCACAAAACCTACTAACCCCAGCATGAGGGCAGATTTCGTCAGGTGATACACAACCCAAACAGTCGCTACTTGAGTCATCCAAGTACCCATTAATGAAAGCCCCTGTCCCAAGAAATACAGTTGATAATTTCTTGATTGGAATGCAGGAAGATTTAGTTTTTGTTTGAGGAAGCTCAAATTCATGGCTAGATGCAACAAATGAGAGGAATGCGGTTAATTGCTTGTCAGGACTCCAAGCTGTCATGATAATTTCCTTGCTAAAAAGCTTCCGACTTCTACACAAAGAACACCTAAGGCTGCGCTACTCATCCAGTAAAATAGTGCTATTCCATAATTCCCCGTTCGTAGAAGAGTCGTAGTATCCAGAGAGTAAGTTGAGAAAGTTGTGTATGAACCTAAAAAGCCCACTGCAATTAGTAAACGCAAGTCTGCAGAGGTAATGGTTTTTTCTAAAGTCCAAGTCACGAAAAAACCCATGACCAATGCTCCTGTAAGGTTGATTGAGAAAGTGCCGTAAGGGAAACCAGTCCCACACCATTGGGCTGATAATATAGTGAGGTACTAACGACTCAATGCCCCTGGAATTGCTCCTAAACTCACTGCAATAGGAGCACGAATTGCTGGGTTAACAGCAGTCAACAAATCGAATACTTTGTCAAATCCAGTAAAAATGAAGTTCAACACAACACTTAACATTGGACTTACCATTCTGAATAACGCTATTTTTGTAGGGTGCATTGCCATCGCTTCAGTCTCAAAAGCTAAATAAGAGCGTTGTAGGTAATGTCCACCTTACGTTTATTGCAAGTAGTGCAAGATGTGAATAAAGACAAATTGCAACTGTTATCAGTGTTAACTGTTTCTCAAGTTGTGACCACCCCAGATTGACAACTTAAGCAGCAAAATAACATGGCAATTCACCTAAAGTATAAAAAAATACTCTTTCTATTGAGTTTTTAGCGCATTTTCTGCTAAGTTGCAGGTTTTCTAGCTTATCTTGCCTTTACCTAACTATAGATTCAATATCATAATAACGATGTCATCAATAGTCTTATAAATTATTTGAGCTACAGAGAGCGCTAACAAAGGCGATTTATATATGGGTTTTATCAGACGCAGATGGTTTCAGATATTTATCAGTGGACTCGTTCTGCTGTATGTTGTTGAGAAGGCTGTCATTACAACTAATAACCCCAACTTCATACCTAGTGTCATCTTGCTAGGTTCATTTCTTGTACCTGTAACTTTTATAACGTACTTATATGAAAATTTCCCCAATTGGGAAGGCTCGTTACCCCCAATGGCGATTTGTTTTCTTTGGGGTGGGGTTGTAGGCACCGTTGTTGCAGGGAACCTAGAGTACGATGTGCTCAAAGCGTTAGGTTTTTTGCCCATGCTTGGTGTTGGACTGATTGAAGAAAGCGCTAAGTTAATTTTTCCTTTAGCATACTACTTACAGGGGCGTCACCGCTCTTTGGCAACCGGAATACTCCTTGGTACCGCTTCCGGTATGGGTTTTGCCGCACTTGAGACAATGGGTTACAGTTTTGTCTCTCTTCTGGAATCAAAGGGAAATTTAGTTGTTCTTGACGGAGTTTTGCTTGCTCGTGGATTGCTCTCTCCAGCCGGACACGCAGCTTGGACGGGGCTTATCTGTGCTGTGCTGTGGAGAGAACGAGCCAAAGCAGGACATACAGTATTTAACTGGCAAGTGGTAAAGGCTTTTTTGACAGCAGTATTACTCCACGCGTTGTGGGATATATTTAACAGCATAGGAAGAGCTACGTTTATTGAATTTTTTATCCTAGAGGTATTAAGTCTACTTGTCGCGTATACAAGCATAAGATTGCTCAACAAGCGAGTGCGTGAAGCACAGTTACCCGTTTGAAATATAGGAGTCGGGTGTGGGGAGTAGTTTTCTACTCAGCTTAACTTAGGCTTAACTGGTCTATCTTGAGTGTTAAAAACTTGAAAAGCATTACAAACTATAGAAGTCCCTTGTACTAGGCAACTCTATAACAGTGATTGCTAAAAAAAAGTCGCTTAGGACTAAAGTTCTTTGGCTCAGGTTTACCCGACAAATTTTACAACCTAAACCTTTAGCAATTTTTCAAGCTTGTCTCATTGGTTTAGTATCGGCGCTAGCCGCAGTGTTGTTAAAAACAGGGGTGGGGACGTTAGGCGGATGGCGCGTCCATACAACTCACCTGTTACCAGCTTGGTTGGTGCTACCAATTATAGGTTTAGGCGGCGGATTCCTAGCAGGTTGGCTTGTGCAACAAGTGGCTCCTGAAGCTTATGGTAGCGGTATTCCACAAGTTAAGGCTGTACTAGCCAAAGTCCCAATGGCACTCAATTTACGGGTAGCCCTAATCAAGTTATTGGGTGGCATTTTAGCAATAGGTTCCGGTTTGCCATTAGGTCGGGAAGGTCCAACAGTGCAAGTGGGAGGGGCATTAGCAAATCAACTCAGTCGCATCTTTCCGACTTCGCCAGATTACCGCCGACAAATGATTGCTGCGGGTGCTGGGGCTGGGTTAGCGGCTGCTTTCAATGCCCCCATCGCAGGCGTCCTCTTCGTTGTAGAAGAACTTCTTCAGGATGTCTCTAGCTTAACTTTAGGAACGGCAATACTTGCATCTTTCATTGGTGCTGTCGTTTCACTATGGTTGGGAGGACATGGCTTTACCACGGAGTTGAGTGCATTGCAAACTAACTTCTCGCCCCAAGAAATTCCTTTTTATTTGGTTTTGGGAGTTTTGGCGGGATTGCTAGGCGCACTGTTTAATCAAGGAATTATCGCTTCTTTGTCCTTCAACCGCCGTTGGTCACGCTTTGGGTTACCTGTGAGGGTGGGATTTGCTGGGTTAATTTGCGGTTTAGCGATCGCATTTTTGCCTATTCCTTTCCGTGACAGTACAGGATTACGAGAAATACTAACGGCTGGTGAACTCAGTGCTCCTGTGACAATTGTTGCCTTTATCGCTCAGTTTCTCCTCACGGTGATTGCATACGGTTCGGGAGCGCCCGGAGGGTTATTTGCTCCGTCTTTATTGTTAGGAGCATCTCTTGGTTATTTAGTTGGAATTTGCGAACATAGTTTATTAGGAATTACGACCCCAACAACTTATGCACTTGCAGGAATGGGTACATTTTTTAGTGCTGCAGTTAGAGTCCCAGTGACAGCGATCGTCATTGTTTTTGAAATGACAGCAGACTTTAATTTAGTTCTACCACTGATGATTGGTTCGGTTGTAGCTTATTTGGTGGGTGAAAAAGTAGCACCTGGTTCACTTTACGACCGTCTCTTAGAATGGAATGGCATTCATATACAAAAAGAACCAACAACAGAGGGATTTCTAGCACAATTAAGTGCAGCAAATGTCATGCAACGACAAGTAGAAACTTTATCTAGCAATATAAGCGTTGCGGAAGCATTACAAACATTTTCCCATTCGATACATTGTAACTTCCCAGTTATAGAAAACGGTCAAGTCATAGGCATCGTCACTTCAAAGGATGTGGGGAATATTTCCTCACTCCCCTTAGGCGGGGATACTCCTATCAGTGAGATTATGACTCCTGAACCAGTAACGGTGCATCCAGCAGATACGCTGGCATATGTACTGTATCTGCTTAACCGTAATGACCTTAACTGTTTACCAGTGACAGAAGGAAGAAAACTAGTAGGAATTATTACACGCAGCGACATTATTCGTGTAGAAGCAGAACAACTGAGTGGCGATAATGGTGGCAGGATGCCGGGTTTTAAGTGATATATTGACATTTAACCAGACCAAGTTAAGATAATGGATTTAGCCGTAGGACAACGAAGTCGAGGTGTTGTACTCAGTCCTAAAGGACAAACCAAGTTAGAGAACAGGATGCGTCAGCTAGAGATTGAACGCTATCCTGTTCAAGAGTTTGTTCGCCGTTCTCAGCTTGAAGGTCAAGGTTTGCACCCAGCAACAATTCGGAAAATTTTGCGGGGACAGGGAGTTGATAAAGATTCAATAGCCATGGTTTTTAAGGCTGTGGGATTGCAAATGGAGCTTGAGGACTATACGGGCGCAAGACAAAGTTTGAATGTCAGGATCACGAGCCAAGAGGTATCAGAACAAGAAGATAGGTCGCCACAAGGACAAGGACAACTTCCGCCCTCTCCCACTCCCCCTCTCCCCCATCTCCCCTTCCCCTCACCGATTGGGGTGAAGCTATCGATGTATCTTTCTTCTGCGGTCGCTCCCAAGAACTTGCTACGCTACAGCAATGGATTGTTCAAGAACATTGTCGATTGGTAGCGCTGTTCGGAAGTGGTGGAATTGGCAAAACGACACTGGTTACTAAGCTAGCTGAGCAGCTACAAGACCAATTTGAATTTGTCATCTGGCGAAGTCTGCGTCATGCTCCCCCCTTAACAAATCTGTTGGAGGATTTGCTTAAGTTCTTATCACCTCAACAAGCTGCTCAGTTACCAGAAACAACGGGTGGTAAGCTATCCAAACTGATGGAATACTTGCGAGAGCATCGCTGCTTGATTGTGCTGGACAATTTAGAAACGTTAATGCAAAGCGGTACTTATGCAGGGACGTTCCAAACAGATTACAAGGGTTATGGCGAATTGCTTCGCAACATAGGTGAAGTTCCACATCGAAGTTGTTTGCTGCTGACAAGCCGAGAAAAACCCAATGCGATCGCCATGCAGGCTGGAGAAGCGCTTCCTGTAAGAACACTGCAATTAGCAGGGCTAACGGAAGCTCAAGAATTATTGACCCTCAAAGGGCTTTGTGTATCCGAACAAGAAACTCAGCAATTGATTTCACGGTATAGTGGAAATCCCCTAGCACTCAAAATTGTTGCAACAACAATTCAGGAATTGTTTAGCGGTGATGTAACTGCGTTTCTAGAAGCGGGTATTTCTAGTTTCAATAGCATTCGCCTACTGCTAGACCAACAATTTGAACGCTTAACGCACATAGAAAAAGGCGTCATCTACTGGCTAGCGATCAATCGTGAAGGAGTTTCACTCGTGGAACTCGAAGATGACATTTATCCCAAGTTACTCAAGCATCAACTTCTAGAAGCTCTGGAATCTTTACTCAGACGCTCTCTAATTGAGCAGAGCTTTCAAAAAAAGACGATGCAACCTGTCATTATGGAGTATGTCACTGAACGATTGGTAGACCTGTTTTGTGAAGAAATTGGCGAGTGGCGAATAGGAGATACCAAGACAGAAAGTTTTCCCACTTCTTCAAATCCCCATTCCCTGATTCAAACTCACGCTCTTCTCAAAGCCACCGCAAAAGATTACATCCGAGATGCACAAAGTAGATTAATTGTCAATCCTGTACTTGCCGAACTGCTACGCAAATTGGGAACTAAAAAAGCTATTGAGGTGCAGTTGATTCAAATGCTTTCTTATCAGCGTCAACAAGCGTCTGATGAATCGGGATATTTAGGTGGAAATGTTTTAAACTTGCTTTCCCAATTCAAAAGTGATTTAAGCGGCTTGGATTTTTCTCAATTGTCGATTTGGCAAGCTAACCTTCAAGGAGTCAGTCTACATCAAGTTAATTTTGCTCATGCCGATTTAAGCAAATCTGTTTTTACACAAATCTTTGGCAACGTATTGGCGATCGCCTTTAGCCTAAACGGAGAAATTCTGGCAACTGGGGATGATAAGGGCGAAGTTTATTTATGGCAAGCAACAGACGGTCAGTTACTACTAACTTTAAAAGGACACACAGCTCAGATAAAATCAATTAAGTTCCATCCCAATAGTCAAATTCTTATAAGTAGAAGCCAAGACCAAACAGTTAAGTTTTGGGATGTAAATACCGGGCAAACCTTAAGAACATTACAACAGTATACTAGCCAAGTTTTATCTGTCTGTTTTGCTCCCAATGGTCAAATCCTAATTAGTCAGGCAAGAGATAATACAGTGAACCTTTGGGATGTAGACACGGGGCAATGTCTAACAACTTTGCAAGAGAATATCAGTCAAATACATTGTGTTGCTGTCAGTTTAGATGGTAGTATCTTGGCGACGGTAAGTAGTGATGAATTTATCAGGCTTTGGGACACCAAAACAGGGGAATGTCTTCTCACCTTGTACGGGCATACCGAACGAGTACAGTGCATGGCTTTTTCTCCATCCTCCACACTAAAAAATGGGGAAATTTTAGCCACTGGCAGTGCAGATCGCTGTGTGAAGTTATGGGATATTAAAACAGGGCAGTATCTTGAAACATTGCAAGGACATACCAGTCAAGTTTTATCTATCGCCTTTAGCCCAGATGCATTAGTTGTTGCCAGTGGTGGCGCGGATTGCATAATTAAGCTGTGGGATATTGCAACCGGGCAGTGTATCAAAGTTTTGCAAGGACATACGAATTGGGTGCGAACCCTTGAATTTAGTCCTGATGGTTCAGTTCTTGCCAGTGGAGGAGACGACCGAGCGGTCAAACTGTGGGATACTGAAACAGGTCAGTGTCTTAAAACATTGCAAGGATATACTAACCAGATACCTTCAGTATGTTTTGGTTTCCCCCATCTTAATCAAGAGGAGAGTGTTCTCGCCAGTGGTAGTAATGACCATTTGGTAAGGTTATGGGATACGGAAACAGGGCAATGCCTGAAAGTTTTGCAAGGACACACAAATCAAGTTTGTGCGTTGGCATTTCACGAAATTCACGAGGAAAGGAAAATTTTAGCAAGTGGTAGCGCTGACCAAACTATCAAGTTGTGGGATGTAGAAACAGGGCAATGTCTAAGAACTTTACAGGGACACACAGAAAAAGTTTTCTCAGTCGCCTTTAGCCCCAAGACTTGGGGAAGCACAGGAGGAATCTTAGCCAGTGGCAGTGCAGATTGTACGGTGAGACTTTGGGATCTCGAGACAGGACAATGCCTGAAGGTTCTGCAAGAACATGACGATCGCGTTTTCTCAGTATGCTTGAGTCCAGATAATCAAGCGATCGCCAGTAGCAGTGCAGACCAAACTGTGAAACTTTGGGCTGTTAATACTGGGCAATGCTTTCAAACTTTGCGAGGACATAGTTACTGGGTTTTATGTGCCGCTTTTAGTCCGATTCCCTCCTTTCCTTCCCTGGTTAGGGGCGTTGGGGGCATTCTTGCCAGTGGCAGTGCCGATCAAACCGTGAGATTATGGGATGTGGAGACCGGGCAGTGTCTCAAAATTCTGCAAGGGCATACCAATCAAGTTATGTCAGTTAGTTTCAGTCCTGACGGACAAACCCTTGCGAGTGCGAGTGCAGACGAAACCGTGAAACTTTGGGCGGTAAGGACTGGACAATGCCTCAAGACTTTACAAGGACATACCAGTCAGGTGTTATCTATCAGCTTTAACCCTCAAGGTAATATCTTGGCTAGCAGCAGTGCAGATGAAACAATTAAGCTGTGGGACATCAATACTGGAGAGTGTCTGAAGATAATAAGAGCCGATAGACCTTATGAAGGAACGAACATTACGGGTGTTACTGGTCTATCGAAAGCTCAACAAGCAACGCTCAAAGCATTGGGCGCAGTTGAAAACTAACGGCTACCCAAATTGATAGTATAGTGCGATATAAATAATCCGTTACTAGAGACTTCCCACTCCCTACTCCCCGTTTTCAAGTAGATGCTCCAAAATCCTTTGCAAAGTTGGCTTTCTCTTCTGCTAAAAGGCGCGCCCCTCAGTCGCGTTCTAGTGGGAGCGTTTCTGCTACAAATCTTACTAGCTATGGGATTGACTGCTTGGCTATCGATTCGTAATGGGCAGAAGGCAGTCAATGATGTAGCTGGCGAACTGCGTCGTGAAGTAGCCAATCGAGTAGAGCAAAAATTACAAACTTATTTGTCAACGCCAAGTCAAGTGACTCGCAGCAATCAGAATACCATTGACTTTGGGCTGCTGAATATGCAGAATCTCTCAGATTGGGAACCATACATGGTACAGCAGTTAGAATTATTTGACCCAATGACTATGATTCTTGCTGTTGCAAATGAGCAGCGTGAGTTCTTAGCGCTAGAGAGGGTTAATGAAACCAAGTTTTTGTTGAGAAAAGCGGGAAAATCTACTGGTTACGATTTAGCAACTTACGAAGTTGATTATAAAAACGGAAAACAGATTCGACTTCTCAACGTGTTTAAAAAGTATGATGCGCGATCGCGTCCTTTCTATCAAGTTGCACTTAAGAATAGAAAATTCAGCTTCAGTGAAATTTTTGCAGATATCGCCGAACCAACACTTCTCATTGGTGCATCACAACCAATATATAACAAGCAAAATCAATTGTTGGGAGTGACTAGTACATTAATTGCCCTAGACAAAGTTGATAAATTCTTAGATTCAATCCGTGTAGGTAAATCAGGGCAAGTTCTCATTCTAGATCGTTCGGGACGTTTGGTGGCAAACTCTACACCTGGTGAGCCATTCGAGGTGAAAGATGGTAAGGTCATACAGATCCCCGCAACCGAAAGTGAGGATTCTTTAACTCAAGCAACGGCTCAACATTTAATCAGTAAGTTTGGTAATTTTAGCCGGATAAAGAATTTACAGCAACTCAAATTTCGATTAGAAAACGAACAGCAGTTTTTAGATATTAGACCCTTGCAGAGTAACCTAGGTGTAGATTGGCTCATTGCGGTGATTGTTCCAGAAAAAGATTTCATGGAGCAGATTGATCGCAACAATCAAATAACAATCTTGCTTTGTCTGGGAGCTTTTGGACTAGCTACATTGCTAGGAATTTTCACTGCTCGTAGGATAGCTCAACCAATTCACCACTTAAGTTCTGCTGCCAAAGAGTTAGCACTTAGAGCAACAAACGCAGATTTTGGCAATGGGGAACCAATCCCAACGGTAACAGTACAGGGTATCAATGAACTAGAGGTGCTGACTGAGTCTTTCAATCAAATGGGACAGCAATTACGCGCATCTTTCGCCGCCCTAGCAACCGCTAATGACGAGTTAGAACAGCGAGTTGAACTGCGAACTCAAGAGTTACAGGAAGAAGTACAAGAGCGCATAAAGAATGAGCAGCGACTGCGTCAGTATAGTTTAGTGTTGGCAGAACTGGCAAATCATAGAGCAATTGCAGATGGAGATTTAGAAACAGCATTCAAGGTGATCACAGAGAAAGCAGCGAATGCTTTAGAAGTGGAGCGAGTTAGCGTGTGGCTCTATAACAGCGATCTTAGCAAGTTACAATGTGCAAACTTCTACGAACGTAGTATCCAGAGACACTCAGATGGAATGGAACGCAACGCGGCAGACCATCCGGTATACTTTCAAGCAATAGCAACTGCCCGTACTATCGCTGTTACTGACACTCGTACCGACCCACGGGTACAGGAATTATGGGATGAACTGTTAGAACCACAGAACATAATATCCCTGATTGATGCCCCCATTATAATTGGGGGTGAAGTGGTTGGAATGGTGTTTCACGAACAGGTTGGAACCCAACCCCGTGAGTGGGAACTGACCGAACAAAACTTTGTTGGGTCAATTGCTGACTTTGTGGCGCTGACTTTGGAAGTATACGAGCGCAAGATGACCGAAGCCGCTTTACGTGAGGCAAAAGAAGCTGCTGAAGTTGCAAACCGTGCTAAAAGTAGCTTTTTAGCAAATATGAGTCATGAACTGCGGACTCCCCTCAATGCCATTTTAGGGATTACAGAAGCCCTGAGTGATGAAGTATGCGGACCGGTGACTGAAGAACAGCGCAAATCCTTAACCACCTTGGAAAAAAGCGGTAAGCACTTACTGGAACTGATCAATGACATCCTCGACCTTGCCAAAATTGAAGCAGGCAAGATGGAACTGCAACTGGGTTTAACATCAGTTCAGGGATTGTGTGACTACAGCCTCAGTTTTGTCAAACAGATAGCATTCAAGAAAAAGATTCAACTAAGTTCACAAGTACCAGAAGGAATAAAACTCATTCAGGTCGATGAGCGGCGCATACGACAAGCACTGATCAATTTGCTAAGCAATGCTGTAAAGTTTACACCAGATGGCGGCAAAGTGTGGATCGAAGTCCAAACAGACCCAACCGCCGAACTTATTCATTTTACTGTAGTGGATACTGGTATTGGCATTGCTCCTGAAAAAATACCCAACTTATTCCAACCTTTTGTCCAGTTAGAAACCTCTTACACCCGTCGCTTTGCGGGAACAGGGCTGGGATTGTCACTCATTCGGCGAATCGTGGAACTGCATAACGGCACCGTCAGCGTTGAAAGTGAAGTAGGGTTAGGTAGTCGATTTACAATGACACTTCCGTGGAAAGAAGTAGGAGAAGTGGTGGAAGCAGGGGAAGCAGAGGAGCAAGAAAGCAGGGAAGCAGGAGAAGAAAATACTCCCAAAGCGCCTTCTTCTCCCCTTCTGCTGCTTGCAGAAGATAATGAAGCAAACGTTTTTACCATGACTCAATATCTACAAGCGCATGGATATCGGATTTTACTAGCTAAGAATGGACGAGAGGCAGTAGAGATGGCAAAAAGACAACGACCTGATTTAATTTTGATGGATGTGCAGATGCCAGAAATGGATGGGTTAGAAGCAACACGCCTTCTACGGCTAGATGCCCAAACAGCTCGCATTCCCATTATTGCCTTGACTTCGTTTGTTATGGCAACAGATCGCGAACAAGTCATTGCATCTGGAGTGGATGACTATATACCAAAACCAGTCAGTTTGAAAGAACTCATAGCTGCTATAACCAAAAATCTCTCTAAACAACAAAATATTTATTAATTCTTAATATTGCTAAAGGTGACAGGAATGGAACGCAAACAATGTGTGTGGGTAGTTGACGATGAGCCGAACGGATTTGAGGTGATTGAGTTGCTTCTGCGCCGCGAAGGATATCACTTGAATTACTTTAGCAGTGGCAAAGAAGCTCTAAACCGTTTGGACACAAGTCGTCCTGATGTGATCTTGTTAGATGTGATGATGCCAGAAATGGATGGCATTGAAACTTGTAGCCGTATCAAGGCAAATCCTAACTGGAAACCAATTCCTATTATTATAGTGACTGCGCTAGATTCCAAGGAAGATTTAGCACGCGCTTTGGAATCTGGAGCAGATGATTTTCTCACCAAACCCGTAAATGGACTAGAATTACGTGCCCGTGTCCGTTCTATGCTACGGATTAAGCAACAGTATGATGCACTACAAGCCACAATAAATCTACGCCATGACCTATCCAAGCTGGTAGTGGAAGATTTGCGACAACCAATGTCTACTATGCTATTGGGGAGTCACTTACTACTGCAAAGTAACCTAGAGCCAAAAGACCGGGAACGCGCGGAAATGGTTCATGCAGCTGGGCTAGAGGTTGATGCCATTATCAACGGTTTATTACGATTGGCGAAGATGGAGTCGGGTAAGCTCCTGCTGAATCGAGTTGAAGTAGATCTCAATGAATTGGCAGAGGTAGTACTGGCGAATTTTCAGGCGATCGCGCAGACTACAGCGCCACAAGCGGCGATGCTCCCGGAGGGAACCGCCCAAAGGGCGATCGCCAACTTCAAACAGATACAACTCAAAAGCGAATTACCAAAGCAGCGTCGCTGGATTTCTATTGATGCTAACCTCTTCCATCGCTTGCTAGATAATCTCCTGACCAATGCTATTGAGTCTTCTCCTTCGGGAAGCAATATTACATTTCACATTAATTATCCAAATGCAACCGAATCTCCCAGGCAAGCAGTCATTAGCGTTATCGATGAAGGAATTGGTATTAGCAAACACCTACAACAATCCATTCTTGACCAGTATGAGCCGGGAAGCTTAATCAGTGGAGCTTCTCAAATTGGGCTAAGACTCACATTCTGTAAAATGGTAGCTGAAGCTCACGGTGGCACTATCACAATAGAAGATAATCAGCCGCAGGGTTCAATTGTTACTGTGCAAATTTAATTGGTTAATTTTACAAAAACAGGGTTAATTGGAAATGATCTAAATTGTATCTGGATCAATGTTTAACTCTCGCAATTTAGCAGCCAATCTTTCTGCTCGACTTAGTGCTAATTCTTTCTGTTGACGTTCAGACTCAGCCTCTTCTTCTGGTGTTGGAACTAGTAGTCCACCACAGAAATTATGACAGGCAGGGAGTAGGATAAAGACTGTTGAGTTTAACTCGTGCATCGTTAGTGTTGAAGCGCCAATTAACAGTAGCTTGTTGTTGATTGCGGTTAATTTCCCAAGCTTCGACTTGTTGTTGTAATATGATGTCCGCCAAATCGCCCATAATATAAATAAGGATGCATTTGAGTGCGATCGCAATGCCAAGACGAGTAACAATCGAGCCACATCTGAGCCAAGAAGAACTGGAAAGAGGTTACCGACAAGCCAAAGAGCCGATAAAGCGAACACATTACCAGATAATTTGGTTGTTAGCCAAAGGTACACCAACTGAAGAAGTAGTAGCAGCCACAGGCTATAGTCGGAGTTGGATTTATGAGTTGGTTTGGGGATACAACCGCTTCGGACCAGAAACCTTAGGAGACCAACGTAGCTCAAATCAAGGAAGTAGCGAACCGCTTTTAGATGATGTACAGCAGGCATTGCTTTGGCAAGCACTACAAGAGCCACCAATAGAGGGAGGACAGTGGAATGGCAGAAAAGTTGCTGATTGGATTGCTGAGTTAATAGGTCGGCCAGTCGGTCGCCAAAGGGGGTGGGAGTATCTCAAGCAAATGCGCTTTCGCCTTCGAGTTCCCCGACCAGAACATACACACTCAAGCCCAGAGGAACAGGCGGAGTGGAAAAAAAAATTTGGCGACCAAAGTCGAACAAATCAGCCAACAACATCCAGAATCGGACGTAGAAATATGGGCAATGGACGAGCATCGAGTTGGCTTGAAACCAGTAATTCGACGTATTTGGGTTGATGAATGGACAGTACCGACGGCAAATGTTAATTGGCGTTTTAAATGGTTGTGGCTTTATGGGTTTGTTCACCCACAGTCTGGGCAAACATATTGGTGGATACTACCTTACGTTAACATCCAATTATTTAACAGAGTGCTTGCAGATTTTGCTCGGCACTTTGATATTGGCACTCATAAGCAGGTTATCTTGGTTGTTGACCGAGCAGGGTGGCATACTAGCGACCAAGTAGAAGTACCACAGGGTATACATTTGGAATTTTTGCCTTCTCACTCCCCAGAATTACAGCCCGCAGAGCGTTTATGGACACAGACCGTATGAACCAATCGCGAATCGGGATTTTGAAAGTCTTGATGAGGTTGAGGAGGCGTTAATTAAACGTTGTCGCCAAATCATTAACCAGCCTGATTTTGTTCGTGGTTTAACCAATTTTTATTGGTGGTCTGAACTGGCTGCTTAATTATGGGTGATTTGGCGGACATCATATTAGATCAATTAAGACATAAGCTAAAACAGGTTCTTGATTCTATTTCTGCCGAAGCGATCGCATCGATTTGTTGATGGGATTACATCACCTCTGCTTTATTAAGTGCAACTTCATAGAGAATTGGTATAAGACGATTACATGATATCGCTGCCACTTGGAAATTGCTCCACAGCAATTGTTCTGCAAAAGTCAATCCGTGATCTGGAACGTAAAACGGTAAAAACTTGTAATATTCATATCTTGCACCATTCTCAACAAGACCTAGAAAACCGGGTTTCTCAATGAGAGATTAGGGTTTTTAGGTTGAGTAGTTGGCTTGAAATCCGGTTTTTCACCTAGGTGCAACTTCTTAGGATACCAATTTTAGTGGCACGACACCATGTAAAAATGAACTCACTTCCAACAAGCGAGTTCATTCTTGTACGCAGGTGTAGATGGAGCCAACTTTGTTGTTAATGATCGCCTACATCAATGTTTCCGTTCCAGACACATCAGATCTCTTCATTTCAACTCCTCCAACTGGAGCCAAGTTTTACAACCCGACGGATGATGGTTCGAGCCAACTTTATTGCTAACGATCGCCTACTGCAATGTTTCTGTTCGATACACATCTACTTCTCCATGTCAACTCCTCCAACTCGAGCCTTCCTTTACAGCCCTACTCCCGCCTGCTTTTGCTGAAATGTTAAGAAAGATCCCGGTAATGGATAGCCTTGGTAAGGGGAGGGGTGCCCGG
>NZ_JBAHYJ020000078.1:0-17695 GCF_036697665.2 Scytonema sp. PRP1
ATTGAACTATCTTCTTGCTGACGTGATGACCGATGCAACACAAAGCCTGATTGGTACTCCTGTAGACATTATCAATGCTCGAGTACTCGGCAGTTCAGATTTGCAGATGCTCTCAATTAACCCACAGGGCATAGTTGAGCAAATCCTACCAATGTCTAAAGTCCTCAAACGGGTTCCGCCAATTGAGTTGCAAGTGTTGGATGTTGCTGGCGACTGGATTTCTCTGGGCGGTGTGGATTTGCAGATTAACGGCGCGTTAGGGTTGGCATTTCCTGATTTATCAGCAGAAAATTCTCACCAATTGGTAAAGATCTGTGAATTTTTGTGGGATGTGGGAGTGGACGCTTTTTTACCTACCCTGGTGACAACTTCGGTAGACAATATTCAGCGATCGCTTGCTGTCATCTCTGATTTTATGAAGTTTACCTCCAACCCCTCTTTGTATGGGGAGGGTAGTGCCAAAATTTTAGGAGTGCATTTAGAAGGACCATTTTTGAATCCTCAAAAGCGTGGCGCACATCCAGCAGAGTACCTGTTACCTCTTACTTTGGAGGAAGTAAAGCGGGTTTTGGGTAATTACGCTCATATTGTGAAAGTCATGACTTTAGCACCGGAGTTAGATCCAACAGGTGAAGTGATGACTTATTTGCGTTCTTTGGGTATTACTGTCAGTTTAGGACATTCCCAAGCCACAGCAACAGAGGCGCAAGATGCTTTTGAACTAGGTGCAACAATGGTGACTCATGCTTTTAATGCTATGCCACCATTACACCACCGCGAACCAGGATTGTTAGGGGCGGCGATTGTTCATCCTCATGTTATGTGTGGTTTTATTGCTGATGGTCAGCACGTCTCACCAACAATGCTACAAATTTTACTACGTGCCAGCAGTCCCCCCTTTTCTCAAGAAGAGCAAGGGGAGATATACAAACAAAAACTTTTCCTTGTTAGTGATGCGCTTGCACCTCTGGGATTGCCTGATGGGGTGTATCCTTGGGATAATCGGCAAATTGAAGTGAAGAACGGAACGGCACGACTCCCGGATAGAACTTTATCGGGGACGACTTTACCTTTATTGGTAGGTGTGCAAAATTTAGTGAAGTGGGGAATATGTGATGTAGAAAGGGCGATCGCACTTTCTACCATTGCACCACGAAAAGCTATTGCCGCCTCAGCAATTCTCTCTGGTGCTGCTGCTAGTCAATTATTGCGTTGGCATTTAGATGAGCATACACAAGAACTCTCATGGCGGCGGTTGTTGTCTTAATATTTTGCGCCAGGACGCACAACTAAGCAAAGATATTCTTAGTGGTTCGCACACATGGTACTTTGAAGCATTGGAATGGTTAGATCTTGAGTTTCATGAACGCAGCCGACGATAAAACGATAGTTAAAGAATATTTCAATTCCACAGGCTTTGACCGTTGGAGACGTATCTACGGTGATGGCGAAGTCAACAAAGTCCAGCTAGATATTCGCAATGGACATCAACAAACAGTTGATAAGGTACTCGGCTGGCTCAAAGCTGATAACAATTTAGCAAGTCTATCTATCTGCGATGCTGGATGTGGTGTAGGCAGTCTCAGCATACCCCTTGCGGAAGCTGGAGCAAAGGTCTACGCCAGCGATATTTCCGAAAAAATGGTAGAGGAAGCCAAGGAAAGAACCATGAGCATCTTGGGAACCGAAAATCCCACATTTGCTGTGCAGGATTTAGAAACCTTAAGCGGTAGCTATCATACGGTGGTTTGCTTGGATGTTCTCATCCACTATCCTCAGCAAAAAGCAGATGAGATGATTTCTCATTTGTGTTCTTTAGCACAGTCACGGCTGATTCTCAGTTTTGCACCAAAAACCTTTGCTCTGAGTTTGTTAAAGAAAATAGGTAGTTTCTTTCCAGGTGCTAGTAAAGCGACTCGCGCCTATCTACACCGTGAAGCTGATGTGGTGAAAATTTTGGCAAGTAATGGTTTTACTGTGCAACGCCAGTCTATGACTCGCACTCGCTTCTATTTCTCTCGCTTATTGGAAGCAACACGCCAGTAAGCTTAAAATCGCAGCAAGATAAGTAATATCTTTTGCTGCGATTATAAAACTCCTTAGCAAGGAGAGGGCGCCGGAGGCGGGCAAGGTTCTTCGTTTTTACAAGTCTTTCTCCGGACATGATATTAATGGGTTGCATCAACAACATCGAAAAAGCAAAATGGAAAACTCAGAATTTGCTTGTTAATTGGTAACAATAATGAACAACATTGAAGTCATTCAAGAACTTTATCGGGCATTTCGTGAAAAGGACTACGACGCCTTTCTACGTATTAGCACAGAGGATCTCGAATGGGTTCAAAACGAAGGGTTTCCAGGCGGTGCTACACACAAGGGTGCCTCCGAAGTCGTTGAGAGAGTTTTCAAAGCCAACAACAATAACTGGGAAGGCTTTGCTTACGAGATCAAAGAAATCCTTGATGCAGGCACAACGGTAATCGTTATTGGGATGTACAGTGGACGTCATCACGTTTCCAGCAAGTTTATGCGTGCAGCCGCCGCCCACCTCTACGATCTTCGTGACGGCAAAATCTGTCGCTTCCGTATGTTCGCGGACACAAAAACAATCTGGGACGCAATGTCTTGATAGCCAAGATGGCTAACAAGCAGCGTAGCAGCCAAACAAAATCAGCAAAAGTATAGTAATTTTTTCTATCGCTGCTCCTAATTTCAATGAGTGGAAGCTTGAGGTAACTAAGGTTAGAATCACAAGCAAGGTTTCAATCTGAAATAAAAAACTATGAAGACTGCTGAAAAATTAGCTGCGGGTTGGCTGCTTACACTCGGATTCATGTTTTTGTCGCTCTCAGCGTCTGCAGTCATGCAGAAACATGATATGCAGAAGGAAATTGTACCACGTTGGATACCAGTGGCAGATTCTCCAGATTTTCGTAATGAACCTGCAATCACTGTACTTGATAATACCGCGTTGAATGGTCTAATTTTTGGCGTTCCTACCTCAGTTCTGGGAGTATGGCTAGCATTGGGAGCATACCGTGAAAGTCAGCAGGAGAAAAAGGCGATTAAGGCACAAGCGAAGGATCAGCTACAATCTACCTTTTATCAGATGATTCAAGAGAATAATGGACGCATCACTCTTGTCAGCTTTGCAATGCAGTCACAACTCCCACCAGCAACCGCCAGGCAATATCTAGATGAGCAAGCTAAATTATTCAATGCTAACTTTAAGGTAAGTGAAGAAGGGGGAATCTCTTACGATTTTTATATTTAAAGAGGAATTTGGCAGAAATTGAACCCCATGACGCAAATTTTTTTGAGTGTAGCAGCCATTCTAGGCGGTTTATCTGTAGCTGCAGGTGCTTTTGGCTCCCATGCTTTGCGGGAAAAAATCAGTGAGCGATCGCTAGAAATTTTTGACATCGGCGCTCGTTATCAGATGTATCATGCTCTAGCACTGCTCGTCGTGGCACTACTCCTCAGCCGTATCGAGTCACCTCCGCCGCTCCTTTTAGCAAGTGGCTGGCTGTTCATTATTGGTATTACCATTTTCTCAGGGAGCTTATATGCTTTGAGCTTGAGCGGTGTCAAGTCTTTAGGAGCGATCGCTCCAATCGGGGGAGCAGCATTGATCGCAGGTTGGGGTGCTTTAGCTTTTGCCGCTTGGAGTTTCAAATAGTTAAAAATTATGAATTATGAATTATCAATTGTAAAAAGAATGATCATTCATAATTCATAATTCTTAGCCGTAGCAACACTTAACAGTTATTTGGGTATTCCAACAAATAAATTATCCCCTAACAGTGGGGTGGGCATCTTGCCCGCCCAGTTTATTTGAATGAAGTAATTATTTATCTGTGTCCATCTGTGTCCATTTGTGGTTCATTATTTCTTTGGTGTACCTTACTCCGGGTTGCAAACGGCTATAACACTTATTTAAGGACAACGCGATCGCGTCCTTTGCGTTTTGCTTGAATAAGCGCTTTTTCAGCAGCATTGATTAGAGTCTCAGGCTCTGTTTCAGATTCTGGTATCATGCTAGCAACACCCAAACTGACAGTTAAAACATTAGCTGGAAGACCACCCATACCAGGATACTCGCAGGAAATTTCCAATGCTTTGACTTGCTCGCGGATGTTTTCAGCGATAGATATAGCAGTCATCGCATCTGTTTGAGCGAGAATGGCAAATTCTTCACCACCATAACGAGCAACTAATACTGAAGTACGTTCATCGCTAGTACACACAGGACTCTTAACTGTGCTGACTTGTGAGAAACTGCTATAACCCAGCAGACGCTTGACGCAATTATCAATAACCTTAGCGATTTGCCGTAAACAATCATCTCCTGCTGTATTACCGTAGTTCTTGTTATAAATTTTGAAATAGTCAATGTCGCACAAAATGAGTGATAGGGGAGTGCAATTGCAAGTCGCTTTTTGCCACTCTATTTGCAAGTGAGTGTGAAAGTTGCGGCGACTAATCAGTTGAGTGAGTTCATCCAAACTAGAAAGAACGCGTAATTGCTGGTTCTCTTTTTCCAACTGATTCACCCGAGAATTGTTCCCATTCTGCCTTGCTTTAAGCTGTCTAAAGTACAAACGATACAATTCATATGTTGGAGTACAGTACTCGCCTTGCAAGTTGACTAGCCCCATACTCTGTAATTTATATGCAACAACTGGCTCTAATTTCACAGGGCTTGTCGCAAAAATGACCTCAGCAAAAGCAGCTTCCAATTCTGGCTGCTCTCGCAGTGGTAGCACATATTGTCTTAAATACTCGTTGTAAATTCCTGTTTCTGTAGGTGCTTGTTGCAACAGTTGCTCCAAATCCCGTTGTAACCCACCCTTACCCATGAGAGAATACAAAGCCAGTCGAACTAAATAAGGATGTCCTCCAACCATTGCCATCAATCTCTCAACTTCGGAACCATTTGTCCAGTCCAGTCCGTGACGTTGTGCCAAATCTTGCACTTGTTCTTTTGTAAACGGCGGTAACTTCAGTGGTAATCCGATATGAAATGGAGATGGAGTCAGTCTGAGGACAACAAAAATTTCCGTTGAGTAAGCCAAGACAAGACGAAGTTTTTGCCAAATTTCTACTCCTTTGGCTTGCTCGTACCAGAAGCGTAGCAATGATAGAAACTCGTCGGTAATTTCTGGATACTCAAATACCCAATCCATCTCGTTTAATACTAAGACAAGGGGATTTTTCAGAGAAGGCAATAAATACTCTTGAAAGTACAAAGAGCAGCTGACTTTACTGCCAATTTCCTCATTCCAATAATCATTGAGTTTTGGTTGTAGCCCTAACTTCTGGGTAATATTGGCACAGAACCAGCGCAAAAATTTATCGATGTTGGCAAATACTGCTTTGTCTGCTTGCTGAAAGTCCAAACTTACGGTGCTGTATTCAAGATTGGCTGCGTGAGCAAGAATGCGTAAGATCAGGGAACTCTTCCCCATCTTCTTAGGAGCTTTGATGCAGATGACACTCCCTGGTTGTGCTATTTCTGCGTAAGCAAGCTGTTCAATTGGTGGGCGAGGAATGTAGAATCTAGAATCAAGCGATACCGGACCACAAGGAAATTCTAAGGATATGGCGATCGCTGTACGGTTGAATTCCCGAATCACCTGCTGTTGTGCTCTATTCAAGCGTCGAGGTTCCAAAGTCTGACGGAAGTTAGATTTATTTATCGGTTCTTTCCAAACTTCACTCAGCAATTGCCATAAATGAGAAGCTACTTTTCTAACTCGCTCTTCTCCGTAGTGTGCTTCCGAGGCTACACTACCATAAGTTTTGCCATCCCACGCAGAGCGCAGCACTATTTCTTGGAGTGGAGTTAAAGCGTTTGGAAGGGTTGCTTTTAGTAACAGTAGGACTTCTTCTATAGTCATTAGTCATTGCGTCCGACTTCTGTGTAAGAGTTCCTGAAATAATTTTTCTTTGGAAAATTTTAAGTAATCAGAATAACCTCAATGTAGCTCCTCAGTAGAGAGGATAGTCTGTCTTGTTCAAAAAAGCTACAAAAAACTATTGACATTTTGTTGAATATATGTAATTGCAGCCCACTTCAGGTTACAGTTTTTTGAAAAATCTTGTGACGTATTAGAATTTAGACTTTTTGTAGATTTATATACTGACTTGAAGACATTTTTACACAGTTAATCAAGGAAATGTAGCCTATTTTTTCTCAATAAATGTCTTAATGACCAAAAGACTGGTTACATTCCTGCGTGTACGTTTCTCTAGGTTCAATTCAAATTAGTGGTAGGGGTGATTGATTTCCGAGTTAATCACACAAAAGTTAAAAGAATGTTAACAAATTCGGCACTTTCCATGTTTATACTGTCGTCAGGGTGCTAAGACAGCTTAGGAGCTACAGGATATCTTCCTCATCGTACAGCAGCTATGTATATCGAAGGACCAGCTACCAACGAATGGGAGTTACAGATCTCATCACAAAGCACCCAAAACATCCCAAAGCAAGAGCAACTGCAAACAGCCCAAGTATTGTTAGAAAACTGCCAATGCTTGCAAGCGGATTGGCAAGAGGCGTTAGCAACCAGTGGTTTGGGGTTGTGGAATTGGAATTTGGTGACTGACAACATTTATTACACCCCTCACTGGAAGCACATCCTGGGGTATGAAGCAGAAGAAATCGAAAACAATCGCACATGTTTTAAGCGACACGTACATCCACAAGACTTACCCAAACTTTGTGAGGTTGTGAACGACTATCTGCAAGAGCGTACACCAGTTTACGAAGTCGAATTTAGAATGTTGAGTAAATCCGGTGAGTGGAAGTGGATTTTAGATCGGGGAAAGGTTTTGCAGTGGGACGAATCTGGAAAGCCAGTGCAGATGGTGGGAACGCACCAGGATATTACTAAGGAAAAACGGTTAGAAGAAGCTTTAGAGCAGCAACAAAAGCGAGAGCAACTGTTTAATGCTCTCCGCAAGCGCATCCATTCTTCTTCTCGGGTGGAACTCATACTCCAAACTGCTGTAGAAGAAGTGCGGCGGTTTTTGCAAACTGATCAAACAGTTATTTACCGCTTTGGGCCAGACGGAAGTGGTATGGTCGTTTTTGAGTCAGTCAAAGAGCCATACCTGGTTGATTCATTCATTCAAGATCACACCAAAATCAGTTTGGTTGTTCCCATTCTCTTAAAAGTACAAGAGGATGAGAACAAGCCATCCGCCTCAATCCAAAATCCACAATTAGCGCTTCTCAATTCCTGCTTAGGAGAGAGTCAAAATCATTTATGGGGACTACTCATAGCTTATGACTGTTACAGTTCCCGTCAATGGCAAAAATGGGAGATAGAGACTGTTAAACAACTGAGTGTAGAAATTGCGATCGCCTTACAGGGTGATGCACTTCAGGCGATCGCCCTCAAGCAATGCCAATTTGAACAAATCCAAACAGAAATTGCTTCAAGACTCTTTGTCGAAGCGCAAGAAAAGAAAAAATCTCAACAGTTAGAAAATACGCAAGAAGAACTCAAAAATACCCGAGAGCAGTTATTGCAGAATGACAAAATGGCTAATCTCGGTCAAGTTGTGGCAGAAGTAACTAATGAAATTTATCACCCCACTGACTTCATTCACGCCACCTTGTATTCTGCTAGCGATTACGCTGAAGAATTAATCCGGCTTTTAGAACTTTACCAATACTACTATCCCAATCCTGTGTCAGTTATTGCGTCACAGCTTCAACGCCTCGACCTTGATTTTATTAAGACAGATTTTTTGAAATTGTTGTGGTCAATGCGAGCAGGATCTGAGCGCATGAAAGAAATGGTTTTTGCCTTACAAAGTTTTTCAAATTTTGACGATGGTCAAATGAGAAAAGCTAACCTGCATGAAGGACTTGGTCATGTTTTGAGGATTTTGCAGCATCGCCTCAAAGAACAGCCAGATAGACCACAAATTGAGGTCATTAAGGAATTTGCGGACTTGCCCTTAGTGGAGTGCTATCCTGATGAGCTAAATCAGGTGTTTATAAATATTTTGGCTAATGCAATTGATGCCATAGAAGAAAGGTTGAAATACGATGATTTCACTCCCAAAATTTGGGTTCACACAGAAGTTATTCAAAGCCATCTATCGTTAGTTAGCAAATATGATCAACAACCATTGAAACAACACAAAATTGTCATTCACATTTCTGATAACGGTAAAGGTATTCTCCCCCACATTCAAAGACATATCTTTGAGCCCTTCTTTACAACCAAATCAAAAAGCAAAGGCAACGGACTGGGGCTATCAATCAGCCAACAAATAATTGTCGAAAAACATCAGGGTAAGCTGCAGTGTTATTCTCAGTTAGGTAAAGGTACAGAGTTTGTCATCGAGATAAATATCAAAGCACTACACCGATATCATCAAACACGGTAGCTTTTAGGTAGCCAGAATTTTCGTAGAACCCCACCCTGTTTTTGTCTTGCGCCAAAACCGCCCCTCGCCTTACTAAGGCATGGGGTCAAATCAACGTAAAATAAAGGTTTGAAGGTGATTTTTGATACCAATCGGTTTAGACCCCTTCTTTTTGTTTCATTTTTCATACCTATCAACTAGGTAGTAAGGTGTAAAGTATAGGAGTACAATATCTTGCGCCCCTCTCAACCCAAATTTATAAGCTAGAGATGTGAACAAGCTTATCTATGACTTCGACTATTCCCCATAAAACTGGCAAATTTCCAACTCAAGCAATAGGAGCCAAGATTTTCCACTGGATTAACATAATTAGTTTGTTTATTATGCTCACCAGTGGATTGCAAATTTACAACGCCAATCCTGTTTTTGGTGGACGAGCAGGTTTGCACATTCCCCCTATATTTACTTTAGGAGGTTGGCTCGCTGGAGGTAGACACTGGCATTTTGCTGCTATGTGGCTATTTTCGCTTAATCTTTTGTGGTATGGAATTTATATTTTAATCAGTCGGCGCTGGCGACATCGATTTGTAGGTGTCAATGACGTTAAAGCATTGCAAAAAAGTAGAAATCCCAAACGCCTAATTTATGCTTGGCACCGCATCGTATATACAGCCATTATTCCTATTTTGCTGCTGGCTATATTTACTGGTATAGGAATGTATAAACCTGCTCAGTTCCCTTGGATTGTAGATATGTTTGGCAGCTGGCAAGCACTGCGAATCGTTCACTTTTCTTCGGTACCGATGGTTATTTCCTTTGTAGCGGTTCACTTTTTATTAGGACGTAAGGCTGGAGGTGAGGAGTTAACTGAATCTATGTTTTGGTAGTCGTTAGTGGTTAGTTCATGGAAAATTTGACAACTACCAACTACCAGCTACCAACTTATGTACAGACGCGCCATGGCGCGTCTCTACAACTACCAACTAACTAATACTATGAATTTAATTCGTGTCAATCGTCCTGAATTATCACGCCGTCAGTTTCTAAAAGTTTCTGGACTCTCTAGCATGAGTGTTCTTCTTGGTGGATGTGGTACACCAATATTTGAAGATGTTGTGGGCAAACTTTCTGAACCGCTCAATCAGAAGCTTGAAGCTTTCATACTTAACCCACAAAAGCCGGTGCCAGAATTCTCTCCCACTGAGATTGAACCAGAAGGTTTGTTAATTAATAGCTTCAGATATACTCCAATTATTGACCTGGCAAAATATCGTTTAATTATTGACGGTGAGGTCAATAATCCTCTGAGCTTAAGTTTAGCAGAAATTCAATCTTTGCCTTTAACGTCCATGATAATTCGCCACGTTTGTGTGGAAGGTTGGGCGGCAATTGTACAATGGGGAGGCGTTCGTCTACAAGAAATCGTTGCTCTTGCCCAGCCTAAAGCAAATATCCGATATGTTTACTTCAAATCGGCGGATGGTTACTATTCAAGCTGGGATATTGCTTCAAGTTTGCATCCCCAAACTTTATTAGTTTATCAGAAAAACGGTGAACCTTTGGCAGTAGAAAATGGTGCGCCCTTGCGTTTAGCTTCTCCCGTTAAACTTGGATATAAGCAAAGTAAGTGGGTAACTCAAATTACACTTGTGAGTCAATTGTCCCCTTTGAGAGGCTATTGGGAAGACCAAGGTTATGAATGGTTTGCAGGACTTTAAAAATTCGCTCATTCAATCGCTCATTCAAAATTCAAAACAGCGTTTTCCGACCCAGGAGGCGAAGCCTCCAAACCCTCGTTACCAGGTTGAACGTGGTAACGAGATATTAGAGCCTCTGGCTCGTGTTGGGTGCAAGCTCTGAGCAAATAAGTAATTAACTACTTATGAAATACAGATAAATTCATACCTTAGTAGACTGGAAACCGCTATAAATATTTACCAATTATAATTTTCTTTATTTATTTGTTTATTGTTTTAGCAAATATTATGAACTTCTTTGATAAATTAAATCAAGCAATTTCACAAAATCAAAGTTTACTATTTGTAGGGTTAGACCCCAATCCAGAAATGATACCCGCCCGCTACAAATCTCAAGATATCATTTCTGGCTTACGGGATTGGTTGCAATTTATAATTTCTGAAACAGCCGATAAAGTCTGTGCCTATAAGCCTACACTTGGATTTTATGAAGCTTTAGGTGCTCCAGGTATAGAATTACTGCAACGAACTCTAGCAGCTATCCCCCGTGATATTCCAATTATTTTAGACGCCAAACACAGCGATTTAAACACCAGTACTATCTTTGCTCAGACTGTATTTGCTCAATGGAATGTAGATGCTATAACTTTAAGTCCCTATATAGGACAAGACCATGTAGCCCCTTTTTTGGTTTACCCAGATAAGGCTGTTTTTATTTTGTGCTGTACTTCTAATCCTACTGCTGTCACTTTACAGCAATATCCTTCAGTTGAGGCACCTCTTTATTTACAAGTTGTCAAGGAATCAAAAAATTGGGGAACTCCAGAACAACTGGGTTTAGAAGTGGGAACTACGAATCCTGATATTTTGGCTGGTATTCGTGCAGTTTCTCCCGAACGAATTATTATGGCTCGTAGCATCTGGGCAGAGGGTAACAACCTTTCCAAAATTTTAGCAGCTGGTCTGAATGCTAACGGTGATGGTCTACTGATTCCTGTCCCTCAAGATATGTTGACACAGGAAGATGTATCTGAGCAAGTTCAGTCTTTGCAAGCAGAAGTGAATCAAGCAAAAACTGAAATTATTTATGATGCTTCGAGTTGTTCTGTATGGTTACCTGATGTTTGTTTATTAGAACAACACCCCTTACAAGACCTGATTCTGCAACTTTATGATATTAGTTGCATTATGTTTGGTAACTATGTCCAAGCATCAGGTGTCACATTTCCTTATTATGTCGATTTACGGAAAATCATTTCTAATCCGCAAGTTTTCAATCAAGTTCTCAATGCTTATGAGGATATTTTGAAAAGCTTAGAATTTGATAGAGTCGCAGGTATCCCCTACGGCTCTTTACCTACAGCAACTGGTTTAGCCTTACGTCTCAATTGTCCCATGATTTTCCCTCGTAAAGAAGTGAAAGCACATGGAACTCGAAGGTTAATTGAGGGTGAGTTTTCTCCTGGAGAGACGGTTGTGGTAGTTGATGATATTCTCATCAGTGGTAAAAGTGTAATGGAAGGAGCAGGAAAGTTAAAATCTGTGGGATTAAATGTCAATGATATCGTGGTTTTTATCGACCATGAACAAGGGGTAAAAAATCGGTTACAAGAAAATGGTTATCGGGGTCATTCTGTTTTAACCATGTCGGAAATCACGGAAACCCTGTATCAAGCCGGACGAATTAATGAAGAGCAATTTTCTGCTTTAAGTGAACAATCAAATGTGTAGTACGATGTTTTGTCTGTAGTAGTCAAACAGTCCTGCTTTACTCTCGCTATGTTGTTCTCCCCTGCGGTGGATGTTGGTGATACGCTCTTTCTATAGGGTCTAATGTAGTGTTGCCTACTATAGGAGGTTATACTCATGTATTTTTTCATGCAAGCAGCAGCGCAAGCAGCTAAAGAACCATACCAATTTCCTTGGGCTTTCACAGCTGTGTATGTGATTGGCTTTCTTGCTGCTGTCACCATCGGCTCAATTGCTTGGTACAACTCTAAGCGCCCCGCAGGTTGGGAAGACAAAGAGCGTCCTGACTTTGTGCCTAAAGTTGATAAAGATCCAACTCCAGGGTTGGGTGAGCCGAAGTCCTAGATAGTACTGAGTTGTGAGTGTTCAAGAGCTAGTATCATACGTTCTGATTTTTTTATTTTGATAACAAAAAATAAGTGACAGAAAGACAAGTACTTACTCAGGATTCATTGCTCACAACTCAGAACTCTGTTGGACTCATTGCTCAGAACTGAAAGAACCCTCAGTTCTGAACCTCAACCCAACGGCGGTAAAGCTTTTGAATTTGTTTGAGAATGCCGTTAGACCCAGGTTGGGTTGAATCATTTTTGTCTGATAATTGTTGTAATTTCGTCAGGAGTCTTGCTTCTTCTGTTGCTACTTCGCCATCACTGTAAATTAAGCCACTGATCGCTTCAATCAGGTTTTGGTAATCTGCTGCGCTGGGGCGATCGCCTAAATATTCCTTCACCCACTCGTCAAACTGTTCTGGCTGTACAGCAACCAATTCATGCAGTAAAGGCTGAATTTCTGGATTTGTCGCCACGCCCTTTTCCTGAGCTATTTTGCGGAGATATTCTCTCTCTTCTGGCTGGATTCTGCCATCAATCCAAGCTGCTCCAATCAGGATTTTAACCAAGTTTGTCACACTGGAATTATTAACCATATGTTTTTCCTCAAGGAATTAGGAATTGGTCTTCTTCCCTATTTTCCCTATTCCTCATTCCTCCTTCACGGAAAAATTTTACATTTTAAATAGTATTTACCCTTAATTCTTGGTTTTTCTTAACCGCACCATAAAAAAGCCATCCATGTCCTGTTGGTGGGGCAAGACTTTCATCCAGCCTTGTGCTGTGGAGTACGCCCCAGCAGGGGAATCCACACTCGAAGGCTCTATTTCCCAATTTGGATGTTCAGCCAGAAATGACGAAACCACATCTTCATTCTCTTTTGGATGTAGCGTACAGGTGGAATAAACAAGGACACCATCTTGCTTGACAAAAGTAGATGCATGTGCAAAAAGTTGTTTTTGAAGCAGCGAGAGTTCTTCCACACTTTCTGGTGTCTGTCGCCAACGAGCATCAGCATGGCGGTGTAAAGTCCCCAAACCAGAGCATGGTGCATCCAGTAATACGCGCTGAGCAGTGTTTTGAAACTGGGGCAAATTACGGCTGTCACCAGTACAAATTTCAATAGATTGTAACTTCAGCCGTTGAGCATTTTTTTGTAGTTTTACGAGGCGAGAGGCGCGATCGCAAGCAAAAATTTTCCCTGTATCCCTCATCAACTCTGCAATGTGAGTTGTTTTACCCCCTGGTGCCGCACAAGCATCTATCACCACCTCACCTGGTTGCGGGTCGAGTAAATGACTGACCAACTGGGCGCTACTATCTTGTACAGTCCACCAACCCTCGTTATAACCAGGCAGATTTTGAATAGGACCAGCATTACTGATCAATCGTAAAGCTTGCGGTAGGTGAGAAACACGTTGGAACGCAACATCAGCAGATGACAACGCCGCCTCAACTTCTTCTATTGAAGTGCGAAGGGGGTTTATGCGCAGGTCAATTGTAGGAGTTTTGTTCATCCATAAGCAAAGTTGTTCTGTTTCTGCCAAACCGAATTGTTCCACCCAAACTTGAATAATCCAGTCAGGAAAGCTGTATAAAATACCTAAGCGTTCCACGGGGTCAGAAAATTGAAGAGACAAGAAAGAAGATAAAAAACTTTCTTCATTCTTGATTGTTCCATCTTCTTTCTTTCCCAAACGAATATATTGCCGCAATAAACCATTAACAAAACCCGTCAGTCCAGAAAAGCCATTCTCTCTAGCGAGTTGGACGGTAGTATTTACAGCAGCACTTTCAGGAATTCGTTCCTGATACTGTAGTTGGTACAAGCCCAAATGCAGAATCGTGCGGAGGTCTTTTGGCTGTTGATGAGATTTCTTTTTACCTAATTGGTCGATGAGGGCGTCAAGGGTACGCTGTCTTCTGGTACAGCCATAAACTAATTCTGTGACAAGGCGGCGATTGGCTTCGCCACTGCCCCTTGGGCAATCGCTATCAGGTAAATTTGCTTTTTGCAGCACTCTATCTAGGGCAATGTCAGCATAAGCCCCCTTGTGAACCTCTCGCAAGGCAATAAAAGCTAGTTGACGGGGGGATGTGAGCAATTCAAAATTCAAAATTCAAAATTCAAAATTGGACAAGCCGATGGTAGCAAGTATCCTAGAGGTCTTGCTTGTACAAATGAAATGCATCAGACCTCTTGGGGAATGTGAGTTCCATCTGTGTCCATCTGTGTGTATCTGTGGTTCATTATTCTTTTTTTTGAAATGAATGCAAGAAGTCTATTCATGTGATGAGGTGCGTTTACGTGACCGTAACGCACCCTGGTTGGATGAAAATTAACTTTAAGTTACTTTACAAGTTTTAACTCAAGTACACAGTGTCAACTTGAACCAGTTCAAACTCACAAGCCCTAGAAGCAGGTTCTACGGTAAATGGCGCAAAAGTTACTAAAGGTAAAAATGTGGGGTTTTGCAATAGTTCTTTTGCTAACAAGAATCCAGCGATTGTCCAAGTTTGATATTTTCTGGCTTGTTTGCCCATCAGTCGCCCTTTCTTACCGTCGTAATACTCTGGCCATTCGTCTAGATGCAAGCGTGCTTCTGCAATTTCAACAGCCTTATGTCCAAGCTCAATTCTATTGGTTTTCACAGCAGCCGCTGACAACAACCATAATAAGACTGGCCAACTTCCACCATTGTGATACGACCAAGGTCTATTTTTAGGGTCACATCCAGTGACAATTCTGTACTCGTCGTTTTCCAAAGCTGGAAAACAAATTTTCATGGGCATATCTCCCACCAAATCATCCCATCTCTCCTCAATGAGATTCATAATTGCTTGTGATTGCTCTTCACTCGTCAGATCTGAAACAACAGCCACCAAGTTTCCTAAAGAAAAGAAGCGAGTATCTAGCTGTGAAGGTCCAACATTACCAACGAGGAAACCGCCTTTTCTTGGCAGCCATTTGTCCAATTCATAATAGGGTAACGAATCTGCATATATATTGAAGGGATTAGCTGCTGCTTTGCCATACTCTTCACTCTTGAAGCGATAGATCTTGTTTAAGCGATGAAGATCCATCCAATAATACTGGCGAATATGAGTCCGTAGAAGCGGCAAGCGATTATCGATCGCTGTCACAATATCTTCGTTACCCTGACAAATCAACAGTTCTCTAGCAGCACGCAATGCAGCAAAAAATAGAGCTTGAATTTCCAGGGGATGCCCATAGATACCCATACGACGGTCAATCATACAAGCCCCGTCTGGAACCAAGATCGTTGGGTACATATCAAACCGAGTTGCCAAACACAATTCCATAATCAATCTAAGACCGTGTTGGAACTGAGGTTGATAAGCCAGAGAAAAATCTTTTGTAGCAACTACATAAGCACGCAATAAAATCACCCACCACAAGCAGGAATCAACAGGTGTGACTCGCGCAATAGCGTGTTCGCCAAAATCTGCTTCGAGATATTCTTCCTCACCATCACAGACAACTTTAAAGCTAGCCGGCATTAAACCTCGACCCGGCTTATAAGCATCTAATTGCCTTTCTTTAGGCTGTAACTTTAAGGTTTCTTCTAAAAAGTTGCGGACAATATCCGTTCTACCTTTCATTAGAAAAATGAGAGCAGAAGATACAAAATCCCGAACAAAACACTGATCGTAATTCAGCGCCTCTACTGTTGAATCATACGCAGCTACCGTCCCTACAGGACGACCTTTATAATAGAGAATCGACTTTTCTAGCGCTGTCCACGCCTCTTGTTCTATACTTTCACTCGATACCAAGTCATCTAATTGCATTGTAGGGAAAACTCCTTTTCTCTAGTCACTTATGGTTTTGTTGTAGATGCACCAATGATGAAGTTATTGCTGCTATTCTCATCATAACAATGCTGATTAATTGAATAGCAAATACGAACCGCTACACGAACGATTAGCACAGCAACAACGGCTCTACCTGATCATTTTTCGCGGCTTAATTGAGAGTTATTTTCTTTGGGTTAATTATCTCTTTCTAAATGAAAGCCGTTGTTTTTTTACTTCAAACAGTCGCATAAACCTATTTTTTCATGATGTGTTGCTCTGTTTGAAATCCAATAACCTTGGTTTTACCAAACAAATACATATTTCAGCTAGTATGTAATGTTTGCATAATTTTGTTGTTTTTCTTAAGTAG
This sequence comes from Scytonema sp. PRP1, assembly GCF_036697665.2. Lineage (NCBI taxonomy): Bacteria > Bacillati > Cyanobacteriota > Cyanophyceae > Nostocales > Scytonemataceae > Scytonema > Scytonema sp. PRP1. The sequence goes on from NZ_JBAHYJ020000078.1 coordinate 16,353, forward strand.
TTCTACTTAAATTAAAAAGAGATAATTTGGACTATGAATGAAATAATTTGACCACGCCCATATGATAAGAATCTATAACAAATTTTCACAAGATGCAATATGATTTTTAACTTTCTTTTTCACAGTTTAATAAAGGCTGCTTATTGTACCTCAATTCCTCTTAAATGACGACCTTGTAATAGGTAAAAGAGATAAAACAGATAACATAAAGCGTAGAAAAGTACAGGCAAAATACAGGTTTTACGCGCTGGCTTGCAGAAAAATTCATAAGCAATACAGGTGAAGATTAAAGTAACTTTTGAAACAGCAATTTTTTTTACTTGTCTTGAAAAGAGTAACAAAACTGTGTGATTTAGCAGTTTAGCTAAAGTGAAATCTACTTTTTGTGTAACAGCATTCGACATTTCTTCGCCAAGTACTCCATCGTTTACTGAATTTTTACCAAAAACAGGCATTTTCACCGTTTAGCTGAGTGCTTCATCCAAAGACAACAAAGCAATAGCAACTAGCTGTGTGCCAAAATGCAGCAGCTAACGGTGTAAGGTATTGAACAAGTGTAAAGACCCGTAAAAGTAGACCCTAGGAACAGATGCATACCGCTTTTCTAGAACACCGATTCACTAATCCCAAAAACCCGGTTTCTGTTCCTGAAAGGATGGATTTTTTCGTTGGCTGTAGAGACGCCCCATGGGGCGTCTCTACAAAGAATGGTTTTTAGCTCCGAATGTCTGAATACTGAATTGGTGTTCTAGGATGGCGGCATAACCTTTGGGTACTTCCTCTACAGGAGAATCCTATTCTATTACACTGATTCAATGGAAAATGTGATTTAAAAGTCTACCTTGAAATCTAGCAGTGTGCAGCCTAACTCGCTCTCTAAGAGTGACCGAGACTGATTTTATCTCGAATCACATTCTGTAGAAATCATTACAGTGGATGAGAAACTTTGTAACCTACCGCACAAAATTCATTATTAGACACACCCTTATAAGTACTGATTAAGAATTCTTTATGATTTTTTGCATGAGTCTTAACTAAAATCACCAGAAGAAACAGTATCTATATATACAGAATACCCTAAGATAAATATTTTTGTTCAGTAAGAATCCGTAAATTATTTGATACTTATTGTAAAGCTTGTGTAAAGTTGGACGTTGAGTTTTTTACTGATCATTTAGGTAAATTTGCTCTCGTATATTTATCTTGTTTTTTTAGTAATTAAGTATAAATAGGCATTACACAACACGCCTTGTAAGTGATAACTAATATAGCAATCCTCCGCACAGTTGTGAAAATTCAAGACAGACATCCCCTACTTTCTAACAAGTTCGGGGATCTTATTT